>DASRIZ010000162.1:0-2453 GCA_035649735.1 Blastocatellia bacterium
CAAAGTCTAAACAGCCTGGGTACATATCTATCCAATCGATTGAAAATCAATTGGGCGCCCCGCTCCAACAAAGACGCGAGTGCAGCGCGATCGAGCCGACCCTGAGCGATGTAGAGGCTCGTAGGAATCGGCATTAACGCACGCAGACGCAATTCCTCGGCTGGGTATAGCCCGCTCGCGACCAGATCATTCAGCTCGTCCCAGTCGAGCAGGGTCTCGAAACGTCGAGGCTGGGAAGTCCGGACGAAGGCCACCGTCCGCTCACGGAAGTGTGCCAGGATTTCCGCCTCGGTGAGCGGAGTGATCAGATGCTGGAGCGTCGATACCATGTCTGGCTCACACCGGCGTCTCGTGGCGCCTGATTGATTCCCCTTCGAGCTGAATACCTTCGACCGGATGTAGAGCTGCGCGCTCCCTCAGGAAACGATCCAAGGATATGTTGCGTATCGCGTCAACCAGACGTGACTTCAGCGCACTTTCGTGCGCGGCCAACGCCTCCGCGCTACCGGCCCTTGTCAGCGGACGTCCGAATGTCTCATCCGACGACAGCTGCGACACGAGCGCCTTCATCAAATGCCTTCCGTTCGGCGGCACGAAGGCGATACTGACGTGCAGGGAGCGGTGTGGACCATTCTCGCAGTGGTGCCAATGCCCGGCCGGCAAAAACAGAAAATCGCCGGGCTCCAGAGCTTCATCGAAAACCGGCGTGTGTCCCTCAGGAGCTGTCCTTTTTGCGACTCCCGGCGCTGGGTTGACGATCGGAGAGTTGAACACCTGCCAACGCTTCGTGCCGGCAATCTGAAGGACAACCAGATCCTCGTCGTCGTAATGGCATTTGAGGGCGCCGCCAGGACCGCTCGTTACAATAGCCGCCGCCTTGACGCTCTCCAAAGTCCGGCGCTCGAGACTCTTGCAGAGCGCTCGCAAAGCGGGCACGTGTTCATCCAGCAGGTTGAAAATCAGACTGATGCCCTGATCCAAGAGCTTTGACAGGGCGACGGGATCCACCCGGCCGTGCTTGAGGTAAAAATTCGCGGGAACCGAAACCGACTCGCGCAAGACCCGCAACTCGCCCAGCGGCAAGGTCGCGCTGTCGAGGAGATGATTGAGAACCTCCCAGGTGAGCAACGTCTCGAAGCGACGAGCGCCACAGCCCGGCAGGAACATCAGGCGGCGTTCGCGAAGTAGCGCAAGAAACTCGGTTTCTCCGAGAGGCGCCACGAGGCTTTCTAGGTTTGTAATCACCGCGCGTATTCGCGTGAGTTGAGGGCCGTTCGATCGGCCCGGCTAGCAAATATTGATACGCAGAGCAAGAGTCAGCGCTTGTCGGACCCCGCCTTCCGGTTTCGCTTTGGACCGCCGGATAGCTTGTACCCATTTACCGGCCGCCAAGGCGACGCCGTCAACCTCGTGTCCGCGTCTAACAGTCCAAGCCAAGCTGACCCATTCGTCCCTCCCGAATCAAGAAAAGCAGCAATGCTGCAACGTGCGCCACCGCATAAGTCGTCAGCGGAACTGCACTTACGCCCTTACGCCATGCAGCACGATCAGAATCGCGCCAGCCCAATTGCCAATACGAGCGGCAACCATATCGCAAATAGCAAATCGGAGCGCGAATCCATAATCGAGAGATAGAAATATTCAGGGTGCTAGCTAGGTAGTTGTGCAAAAGCATATGGCTCGGTCGGGCAGGTCGTCACGTTGCAGATGAATCGGTAGATCATTCCACACAGGCTTCGATCAAAATCGGAGCAACCAAGATAGCATAAACGAACACAACAGGGCTGATTAGAGTTTCCCAATATGGAAACAGCGGAAGAGAGAAAATAGCCAACCCTATAATAAGAAGGATCAATGCGAGACGGTCGCCATTGAAATGGACTACCTTTAATAATACAACGAGTACCGGCGTAAAAAATAAGAGCATGTAGATCTGATTGCTTGCAATAAGGAACATCGCGACGAATGTTACAAGAAAAGCGAGAGCAAACCTCTTGGGTCCCCCGCCAAGCACAGAGAATGTCCTAAATAACTGCTTGAAGTTTGAACGGAATATGCGCCAAATAAAGTAAGTCATCACAAAAAAAACGCTATAAACGGTATAGGCAGATGAAGCTCCTCGTGGAATTAGCCCCGGGCCAAAAAGTGCGTAAAGACCGCGACTTAAACTGTTGACTCCAAACAAGCCAACAGGGCCAGAGGGGAACAAGTCATAAATTCTAGGCAATTGCATGAACGCCCATACTATTAGCGGCGCCACTAGAGCCACGCCGACCGCAAATCTGTAATTGGCTTTGAGGGCGACGATGCCTATCGCTGCGGCGGGAAAGAACTTCAAAGCAGTGGCAAAACCCAAAGCAGCCCCACCTAGGACAGAGGCGCGCCAAACCCCAAAGAGCATCAACAGAAAAACGAAGATGTTGGTACTCCCACGTTCGATGGCGATCAGTATC
>DASRIZ010000163.1:0-2628 GCA_035649735.1 Blastocatellia bacterium
AACAAAGGATAGGCGTGAGCGCAATCCCTGGTGTGCCCAAGATCCGGACGAGGTGGAGACTCGCGCCTCCGGCGCAGCACATGGCGGTGAGCCTATGGCTCACCGGATGATCTCCAATTGGATTTAGGAGGCTTTGCCTCCGGGCGGCGTAGCCGCCTAATAAGAAGATGCCAGCCTGACGGTGAGCCGAAGGCTCACCGCCATGTGCTGCGCCAGAGGCGCAAGTTTGCGCTCGCGCCTATCCTTTGTTCTAAACTGCATTCATCCTGCGATCCCAGGGCAACAGCATGGCATTCTCGAAACGAAAACCATCCGAGGCGCGCAAGAGCGATTGCTACGAATATTTGGGCCAACGCCGGATCAGTGATCCTTTCCGCTGGATGGAAGAAGACACGCCGGCTTTGCGAACCTGGGTGCGCGCGCAGCACGAGTTCACGATGGCCCAGCTCGCGTCTCGGCCTGCGCGCGAAAAAATCAGAGCGCGTTTGGAAGAGTTGATCCGCACGCCCTCGACCGGGACCTTCACCAAAGCTGGCCAGCGATACTTCTTTCAGCAGCGTTCAGCAGATCAGGAGCTGGCGGCACTCTATTGTCAGGACTCACCGAACGACCCACCGCGATTGTTGGTTGATCCGAATGAGCTGAGCTCCGACCGCACAATCACGCTGGCGGACACACATCCATCTCACGACGGATCGCTCGTCGCCTACCGCCTGTCCTCGTCGGAAAGCTCCTGTATGTCGCTCTACATAATGGATGTGGCCAGCAAAGAAGTGCTGCCGGACGTTATTCCCGGCGAGGTGAATCCGGTCGCACATGCCTGGCATACGAAGAACCGGGTTGCGTGGCTGCCTGATAACAGCGGCTTTTACTACACCCGCGGTCAAAGCGCCGCGCCCGCCGGTGATGCGCGTTTTCATCACAAACTGTACTTCCATCGCCTTGGTGACGATTGGCGCGATGACGCGCTGGTGTTTGGAGAATCTCTCAAGCGCGAGCAGACGCCATATCCGCAATTATCTTCGGATGGTCGCTATCTGGTCGTCCTCGTGCAGGATGTGTCGGGAGCCGCGCCCTGCTCGGAACTGTATCTTCTCGATCGCGAGGATCCACAACCTCGCTTCGTTGCCATCTTTAGCAGCACTTCGTTCATTAGCGCCACCGCATTCCACCGAGACAGGCTCTTCATCCAGACAAATCATCAGGCGCCCTTTGGCAAACTCACGGCGGTCAAGGTCGCGGAAATAGCCGGCGGCGAGTTCGATCTTACCGAAGTAATTCCCGCCGGATCCTTTCCTCTCGGGGCATGGACCGCCGTCGGAGATTATCTTTTTGTCGAAACCATCGAGGACGTTTCGTCAAGACTGCGCGTGTATGACCTGGCGGGAAAGCTCGTCAAGCGATTCGAGTTACCCGCCATCGGCACTATCAATGCCCTGAGTGCCGAACCTGAGTCGGAAGAGTTGTTAATTTCGTTTTCGTCGTTCCTGATACCCAGAGGCGTTTATCGGCTCGATCTCGAAACACTCGAATACGCACTCCATCGTCAGGACGAAGTGCCGTTTGATCCGGAGATGTTTGAAACTGAACAGGTTTGGTTTGAATCACGTGACCAGACCCGGGTACCAATGTTCCTCGTTCATAAAAGGGGGCTCGACCGCGACGGCAGGAACGCTGTGGTAATTCACGGATATGGCGGCTTTGGCGTCAGCCTCTTGCCGAAGTTTACGGCCCACCTGATTCCGTTTCTTGAATCTGGCGGAGTCTATGCAGTCGTCAACGCCAGAGGCGGGGGAGAGTTTGGCGAAGAGTGGCATCAAGCCGGCATGCGCGAGAATAAGCAGAATGTCTTCGATGACTTCATCGCTGCCGCAGAGTGGTTGATTGGCGAAGGGTACACGCACGCCTCGATGCTCGGGTGTTTTGGATGGAGTAACGGCGGTTTGTCGGTCAATGCCGTCGCGGTCCAACGTCCGGAGTTATGGAAGGCTGTGGTCGCCGGCGCGGCGGTTACTGACATGGCGCGCTTTCATACGGCTCACGGCGGCCCGCACTGGGTCGCTGACTACGGTTCGCCGAAAGATTCAAACGACCTCAACTTCCTGCTGCAATACAGCCCCTATCACACGCTGCCGCAAAAAATCGCAGCCCCCGCGATACTCACAGTGGCTCCCGACAAGGACGACCGCGTCGCTCCCTGGCACAGTTACAAAATGCACGCTGCCTGGCTTGCGGCAAATTTATCTGAGAACCCGATCCTCTTGCGGCGAGAAGAGAAGGCCGGGCATCGAGGTAGCCCGTCAGCGAGCAGAACCATCGCCCGTTATGCTGATATCTGGGCGTTCTTTTTCTGGCAGCTGGGAATCGAATGAAACGGGGTTTCGTCAATCCGGTACGGAACAGCCTTTCGCGGCTCTGCCGTCGCACATGGCGGTAAGCCTGCGGCTTACCGTTCAAGTTCCCAGGACTTCTCTGGAGGCTCTGCCTCCGGCTTATTTAAAGTAATAGCCAATGGAGGCCTAGCCTCCGGATTATTTTGATAACTGGAAGGCCGATTCGGGAATAAACTCTCGATCGAGTTTCATCTGCAGGGGACGAGTTGTCCTCAACCGTTGAGAGTCTTAGAAT
>DASRIZ010000164.1:0-3691 GCA_035649735.1 Blastocatellia bacterium
TTTGAAGCCTGTCTGTGGCGGTGCGCTGGCGTCGGAAACCTCTTGTAGGGCATGGGATGCGCCCTCCTGTCAAACGCCAGTAGCGCACCACTAGGCTCTTCACGCTTTGGGCTTTCCATTGACCAGCACGCTACGCCGGAATGCGTTCCTGTGTGAGCCACTTCGCACCTGACGATAATTGTGCCCCATCTCTCTCACCGCAGCCTGCGGTGTGGAGATCTTCTACAAAGATTGGGGCCCGAAAGATGCGCAACCTCTCGTCTTTCATCACGGTTGGCCACTGAGCGCAGATGACTGGGACGCACAACTGCTTTATTTCCTCGGCAAGGACTACCGCGTGATTGCCCACGACCGGCGCGGCCATGGCCGCTCGACTCAGGTCAGCGACGGCCATGATATGGACCACTACGCCGCGGATGCATCGGCCGTCTGCGAGCATCTCGACTTGAATAACGCGGTCCACATCGGCCATTCCACTGGTGGTGGTGAAGTCGCCCGTTATGTCGCCGCTGGAATCTGGCTCTACATGCGAGGCTCTCGTCTTCTATTCGCCCGGTCGGCGCCTTAGTCCAAAATTGGCACAAAGTAGATCGGCTGATGCCCGGTTATGGTCTGGCGGCGCTGAGCGTTTCCGCGTTGGGGGCCAAAGCGGACATCCCTACTCCGCTCTCCAATGTCCACTAATTATCCAACTCGGACATTGGACCGCAACGAGTATTGCGCACGCGGGACGTTCTCTGGCCTAAGCAGCCGAAGTCGACTCTGTCGCCTTGGTTGGAAGTGTTAACTGGAAAATGGCGCCATGCGGTGTATTCGCTGATGCCCAGAGACGCCCGTTATGCGCCTCGATAATGGAACGGCAAATGGCAAGACCCATACCCATCCCTTTTGGTTTTGTTGTGAAGAACGAATTGAAGATTCGATCAGCAATCGCTTGATCTATTCCTAAGCCCGTGTCCTTGACCTTGATGAGCACGCCGTCTGAGTCTGATGGTTCTGAACAAATGGTCAGGACTTTTGACCGGTCATGGACCGCGCTCATAGCATCAATAGCATTCATGATGAGGTTTAACACGACCTGCTGCACCTGAACTCGGTCCCCGATGACCATTGGGTCACTAACGGCTAGATTTGTCTCGACGTCGATTTGGTGATCTCGCAACTCGCCACGCGTAAGCGCCAGGACTTCTTCGATCGCGCCATGGACGTCGAGCTTTTCAAATTGGAGCTCCGATTTTTTTGTCAGAGCGCGCAGGTTGTCGATCATCTTTGCCGCGCGTTTGGAGTCTTGCTCAATGAAAGACATTGAATCTCGAGTTTCGTTGAGATTGGGTTTGTCCCGATTTAACCATCGCAGGCCGGCTTCAGCATGAGTCATAATTCCGGATAGTGGCTGCTTGATTTCGTGGGCGATAGAAGCAACAAGCTCGCCCATCGTGCTCAGCCGGACAACGCGGGCTAGTTCCGCCTGAGTCTTCTCGCGGGAAATCATCTTATCCTTAAAAATCTGAGCGGCCTCTGCTAAGGCTCCGACTTCATCACCGCGTGTACCGCCGGGTATTTTGACGGAGAGGTCACCTTTGCTGAGCTTTGTTAGGGCGCTAGTAATATGAGCCATCGGCACTGTAATGCTTCGCATCAGCCAAACGCCCATCAGGAGCGCAATGATCAGCGAGGTCACGCCTCCGAAGAGGATTGTTCTATAGGCCGTCGCGAAAGCGCGCTCCTGCTTTACAGCGAGCTTTGCGAGATTATGGCGCTCGACCCCTTCAATTTCGGCATTTTTGGCCCGGATAAGGTCCATCTGAGTCTTGCCGGTTCCAGAGGCCTCGACGGCACGTGCTTGCTCACGAGTGTCTGGGTCGGCCATCAGGGCAATCTCTCGCTCCGCGATCGTCGATTGCCACTTCTTTGCAAGGTCGTTTAGTTCATTGAACCGGCGCTGCTGGTGAGGATTGTTTTGGGTAAGATCTTTCGCCTTTTGCAGCGCTGCATTGAAGTCCGTTAAACCCTTTCGATACGGTTCCAAAAACCTGTGATTGCCAGTGATCAAATAGCCCCGCACGCCAGTTTCCTGGTCCACCAAAGCGTCCAGTAGCCGCTGTCGCGTATCGGAGACGTCCCGGCTGTGGACGCGCGCATTCCTAACAAAGTCGATAACTAGAAGTCTGTTGTAGACGATTGCGCTACTCGCGGAGATGACCACGATCACAGCAGCGAACGCGGCAACAAGCTTGTATGAAATCGGCAAGTCAGCAAAAGCGGACAAGTTTTCGAGTCCTTGCTGTTACCCGAAATCAGAAACGCTCAAAAAAAGGTGCAGCAACTATAGCAGTTTTGCGCACTAGCGCCTCGCGAGTTCCCGATGTTGCCAATCACAATCGAGTTTGGGTGGTGCGCGCTTTCGCGTGAATGAGGCATCATACCGTCACACTTAAGTGACTCCGCCATGCCGGCAGGCCGCAAGAAAAAAAGCAACGCTGCGCTTCACGTGCGGTCCAATCTCCGCGCACAGCTGCTTAAGCTTTTCGCCGAATAAGGCTCGCAGCATTAAAGGCAACAACACCAAATCCTGGAAGAAGCACGTCGTTGTTGCCATGCGGTCGGGAGCGAGAGCCGGTAACGTGCCGCGCTCGTCGGATTGTGCCGCCTTAGCCAAAAGCCGGGAAACGAGGGCGAACGCGAAGATCGTGGCGAAACTTGTTCTCAGTGCGCTGTTGCGACCGCGCCGTGAAGGCGTCCAGGCCGAGGTCGCCGAATTTCCCGAAATCAAGTTATCTAGCTGGAGCATCGGCGCGGCACTCGCCCGATTGCGTGAGGCTGTTTGGCAACGGATGCAATGGACGGAAGTGGAAACTAGCTGTGCAGGAGAGCCTATCTCGCCCGTTCCCAAAAAGACAACGAGCAATGACTTGGCCGTGCCAATTGAAATGGAAACGCCAGCTACGTCCCCAACCGTCAAGTAAGCGCACACGAAGCAAAAGACCTAACTGTTATTATGCCCTCTGTCCGCCCCCTAACGGCCGATAGCTGCCATTGACCTTCTAAAGGCCGCCTTTTTTTGGCTGCGGCGATGAAACTCCTTTTTTCGGTTGCTTGGCTGCTAAAATGCGACGTGGAATTTAAAGAGCTCTCCTTGCCGTCGCGTAGGCCCAATCAACAGAAGGCCCCGCCTCAAAAGAGAGCGGGGCTTTCCGAGGAAACAAAATGCGGTTTCGCGTGGCTGAGATGAGGGAAGCCACGCAATGCGATTAACTTCTAGGCTGCCAGCTTAGTTCCCGTTGCGTTTCGACGCCGCCGCTTTTAGGTCTGGGTTTGCCTCTCTGGTGCGCGTCAGCAAGCACATGGCTGTTCATCTATCAAGAGCTCCGTCATTCCTGTGAGAGAGCTGCCCTGAGCACTGCCTAGGCACATGGCGTTTGTACGGTGGTAGGCTGGCTCAATTAAGTGAGCTCACTTGTCTCTCCGCGGTTCGTAGCAAGCTCGAAAAGGAGACAAGAGTGGCCGGTGACGATGGTCGCTTCGTTTGGTACGAATTGATTACGACCGATAAAGAGCGCGCCAAGGCTTTTTACTCCATGGTGCTAGGCTGGGGCACGCAAGATGTGTCTATTCCAAGCGCGGCCTATAGCCTGTTCACTCTTGGAGATACCTCGGTAAGTGGCCTCATGAACCTGCCAACTGACGCGGA
>DASRIZ010000165.1:0-37876 GCA_035649735.1 Blastocatellia bacterium
AGTTGCGAGGCGCACCGTCGTCGAGACTCGGCGAGGGATGTCAGGCGTGGCTGTCACCGGTTTGGTTGTGGCAGCCATCACCGCCGCCGCTGTAATCACAATGATGATCGTCAACAGTCAGCAAAGAAACAGCGATGAAGCCCTGGCGCAGGAGCGTGCGAGAACCGCAGCTGCTCAACAGGCGCTTGCGCAGCCTGCACAGCAACCGCCTGTAATAGTCAATATGCCGCCCGCACAGCCGCCTATGTTGGCGATACCGTACCCAGTGCCCGGTCCCTCGTCCGCGCCGATTTTCGCGAGGACTGCGCCGTCGAACGCCAGTGTCGAAATAGACGTAACCTCACGACTACAGACCGACGAATTGCTCCGACCTTATGCCGTTAATGTGAAGGTCTCAGGTGGGGTCGCAACGCTGAGCGGCAAAGTCCCGGATGAGGACCTCAAGAAGCGAGCCGAAAAGCTTGCTCTGAATGTAAACGCGGTCCACAGCGTTGTAAACGACATCGATGTGAGACCTTGAACCCGCCAGGGAGCAGCACTGAAGGCGCGTTCCAGAGCGTGTATCGCGCCGTGCGAACCTCGACTGTAGCGCCTGACCCAACAAGCTGCTCGAAATACGAGGAACCAGGCAGATGAATACCCTTCGATCGATAAGTGTTGCTGTTTCCGTTCTGATCCTTCTTGTTGGCGCCGCTTGTGTGAATGAGTCAACGAACACAACCGGCAACAGGCCACCTCCGACCGCCAACTCAAACGCGGCAAGCGTCCCGGCAACAACGCCTGGACCGCCGCCGGCAACGACCGGCAATGCGGCGCCAAGCACCCAACCGGTGACCTTACCAGTGCTTGATGCTTTCTTCGCGCTGGAGAACTTCGCGGCGGACCTCAAATCTAAACTGCAGCTCACGGATGAACAGGTAAATAAGCTCAGGAGTATCGCGCGTCAGGAAACGTCCAGGCTGCGCGAAAGTGATAATCGCGATGAATATGCCGGCAAGACAACCGCAGCCCGCGAAGACGCTTACGAAAAGAGCAAGGGGGCAATCGGCGAAGAAAAAACGCGGGAGCTGATCGCATTTGTAAACGAGCGCTGGAACGGCGACGTCGCCCCTCCAGCAACAGCAAGCGTCACACCCGCCGGACATGCCGTCGGCGTACCCCAGGATAAACGTGTTGTCGTCAACGCGCCTGCCTTTCGAATGGATCTGTTTGAAGGCGGCGAGTTAATCAAGTCTTATAAGATTGGCATAGGGTATCCGGAATTCCCGCTTCCGACCGGGCTGCGCAGAGCCGACACGATCATCTTCAATCCGACATGGACGCCTCCAGATGAACCCTGGGTTGAATCGCCCGGAAGCAAGGTGAAAGTGGGAGAGAGAATCGAAGCCGGCGATAGGCTGAATCCCCTTGGTCCGATCAAGATTCCGATCGGCTTGCCGTCGCTGATACACGGAGGCAAAGCTCCGGCTAAACTCGGCGGCTTCGCGTCACATGGCTGCGTTGGATTGACCAGTTCGCAGGTACAGGACTTTGCTAAACGGCTTGCGCAACTTGGCGGAACCGAAATCTCGGATGAACAGATCTCTGAGTATCAAAAGAACAAGACCGAGACCAAGCCCGTGAAATTGAGCAAAGCCGTGCCGGTTGAGCTGCGCTACGAAACCATAACCATTGAAGACGGCAAGCTGCACATCTACCGCGATGTATATGACCGCGGCACGAATACAGAGGAGAATCTGCGCAATGTGCTGCAGCCGTATGGCGTGACCCTCGATCAATTGAGTGAGCTCAAACGTGCAGAGGTGATGCGCGCCCTCGGACAAATGGCTCGCGACGCTGGCGGCAAGCCGGTACCAGACGCAACCGGGAACAAATCAGAAGGCGGCTCCTCGAGCGCTTCGTCAGGAAAGCTTGATAAGAGCAAAGAAACGACAAGAGCGAACAACATCGTGAGCGGCAAAGTGACGCGCACAATCAAGGGGGGCAAGGAAGTGGTCGTCGAGATCCCAGAGCTCCTGGGCAAAGGCTACCCTGCGCCTGTGGATCTGGACGCGGGCGTTGCGTCGAAGAAGGCCGCGCCTCGCTCTCGCCGTCGAAGATAGCGAATTACAGATCCAGCACGTTCGCCGGGCTGCCGGAAGTGATGGGGGTCATAAAAATGCAACAATGCGCGTGTACAACCACACAGCACGAGAATCATCCGGGTACCACCTGCGATAAGCCAGCGACTACCGATGGTGGATATTGCAGGGAGTGTCACGGCAAGGCAGCGAAGGAGCACGCGACTACCGAACCGGATATGCGGTCCTATCAGCCCCGATAACAGTTTGGGCGTGTGGCACCTGTGGCGACTTCTCACTTGCGGACAATCAAGGGATAGGGGTTGATTGGAACACCACCGCTCCACTGATGCGGCGATGTAAGCTTCGAGATGCCAAAGTGGAGGTGATGCTTTCCAGCGCCGGCATTGCCAGTGTCCCCGACATAAGCGATCACATCGCCCCGCCGCAGTTGTTTCCCTTCCGCGACACCCTCAGCGTAGCTCATCAGGTGTGCGTAGTAGTAAACATAGCGGCCTGATGGATCGAGTTCGTAGAGGGTCACTCCACCCCTGTCGCTGTAAAAGAGCTTTATCACCGTGCCGTCACTCGTAGCCAGAACGGGCGTCCCCTGAGGCGCCATGATGTCGATCGCGTCGTGCTGTCGCCCTTCGGAACGCGCTTGACTGAAAGTATCGCGCAACTGGCTCGCGGTCACGTTCGCCACCGGTATCAGCAGATCTCTCTTGGAAATGTAATCCAGATCAGCATCCGTTACCGTGGTTGTCAGCTCGGGCGGCGCTACGCCAGGTGGCTCCACTGTCGGTTTCTTCACTCTCGAAGGAGCCGGCTTCGACGTACGAGTGGAGTCTGTTTTAGTCGTGCTTCGGTCAGACGCATCGGGCATCGGGCCAGTCTGCAGTTTAAGCAGAATTGCGGCGGCCAAAAACACACACACGCAAAAGAGGACGAGCACGTTTCGCCCACGGTCACCTGATCGGCTGCCGCTACCCTTCAACTCTCACCTTCCGTTCCGGTGCATCAATGTTACCGAGTCGAAGTTATTCATACCCAGCAACTTATTCTCGAACTTGTGCTGTATTGGACTGAAAGCCATCGCTGCTAAGCATATCATAGGAGACCTACAGCACCGGATGAAGCTCCTGGAGATACTGAGATGATGGAAATTACTGGTATCGGGATGGGACTGATGATGACTGGAGTTGCAGTGGCGACTGGCGGACTCTTGCTGGAAGCCGCGCTCCTGTTGATGTGCCGAGCCGTCCGGAGTGCTCACCTTATGGCATCCTTGGAGCCGGCCCCGATCCGTTTGGGTTAGGTGGACAGAGAAGCCGGACGCTGGACGTCTCAGGGCGAATGTCCCCGAGAGTTCGACACGAAATTGCAAAGACACTTGAAAGATAAGAGGTAAGAACATGAAACTCGGAATAACAAAGGTGATGGTAACGTCGGTGATTCTCTTCGCTTTGGCAGCGCCGGTAGCGTTTGCCCAGCAAGACACCCAGGGCAAGCCTACGGCCAAAGGTCAGATGAGCGCAGGCGGTAAGGAAGCGGGTAAGGCAGGCAAGAGCCTCGGCTCCAACCTCAAGCACGGTCGCGTCCTGCGCGGCGGCAAACGCTTTGGCAAGCGCATCGGTTACGCCGGCCGGCACATAGGCCGCGGCACAAAGCGCGCTGTTAAGACAGCGGTCAAGCCCTAGTCAATCTCGCTTCCTGGCAGCAGAAACGCGGAGTCGAATATGAATTTGAGTGTTGAGAGTTTAATCATCCTGCTGATCGTCGGCGGCCTCGTCGGCGTGATCGCGCAGAAGCTAGCTGGCTATTCACGCGGCGGCTGCCTGACCTCGGTCGCCCTCGGCTTCATCGGCGCCCTTATCGGAAGCTGGGCCGTCAAGCAGTTTGAGTTGCCTGAAATCTATGTTTTGAAAATCGGCAACACCAGTTTCCCGATCGTCTGGGCGATCATCGGAGCGGCGGTGTTTGTCGCCGTCCTGGGATTGCTCTCGAGGCGCCGGTATCTATGACAGAGCTGGGCGCCTCCAGGACTTGAGTCAAACCAAAGGAGAGTTATGAGTGCAGGCGTCGATAAGAGCAATGTGTTGTTAGACGAAGAGCGCAGGCTGACGTCGCATCAAGAGGTCAAGGCCTCGATTGATGACGATGTGAACGCGCGAATAAAGCAGGAGTCATCGCGAGTCGAGCCAAAGGAATCGGCTCAAGTGGCAGGCGTGGCTCAAGAACTAAAACAGAAGTCGGTGCACGAAGCGGTTAGCACCGAGCGCGAACTGGGCCGCGGCAGAGCTGCCGCTCGGGTCTCCCAGGTTGTCGACTACGTTTTCTACCTCATCTACGGGCTGATCGCCCTGGAGTTCCTGCTGGGACTGATGGGGGCGCGGGCCGGCAACGGATTCGTTCAGTTTATCGGCGCGGTCACACGGCCGCTGCTCGCGCCGTTCGAACGCATCGTGGGAACTCCGTCGTCCGGAGCATTTCAGGTCCGGATATCCTACTTGTTCGCGCTTGTGGTCTACGTCTTGATTCATCTCGCAATCAATGGAGCGTTTCGCTTAGTGGCGCACCGAAAGGTAACAGTGTAAGGCTGACGTAATGGGCGTCCGTCGAACATCCCAAGGAGGGAACCCCATGCGAACAAGATCAATTATTACCGCCGTTGTCACAGTTCTCATCATCGCGGGTGCGGTGTATTACTTCTACGGTTATCGCAATCGAGACATCTCGTCCGACTTCAACGCCGCACGAGAGTACACAGAGGATGCCGGCACAACCGCCGCCGTCAAGAGCGCGCTCGCTCTCAACAAGCAGCTTGCTTCTCTTGACATCCATGTCAGCTCGGCCAATAACGCTGAGACCAAGGACAACAACGTAACTCTAACCGGCAAAGTGCCGACCGAAGATGACAAGCGAGTCGCGGAAGAAATCACTCGCGGTACAAAAGGCGTCGCTCTCGTTGTGAACAACCTCGAGGTCGTGCCAAAACCCCAGGCCGCGAATCCCGAGAAGCAGTACGTCCCGGATCTTGAAATCAAAGCGGCTGTGTTGCAGTCCATCCTTAACAACCCGAACCTTAAAAGTCAGCAGATCAAAGTCGATGTCTACAACGGCGAAGTAAAGCTTACCGGCAGTGTGCAAACTTCAACGCAGAAGGCAGACGCGGAATCAGCCGCTCGGGCTATCACTAACGTCCGCGAGGTGGATTCGAATGACTTGGCCGTGACCAAGAGCGGTGCGGGGGAACCATGAACGTACGATTGATCAAGCCCGGCATGACGCGAACGAATGACAAACAAAAACTGCCTCCCGCTGAGGTTCCAATCCTCGAAACCCTAAGGTCGTGGGTTCGTGACTTTCAATCGACAAGAACCGATAGAGCTCGTCTGGATTTCAAGCGAATAAGAAATGCGGGGAAGACATAACGAGCATAGTGAAAAGGAGCTAACAATGATTAATACAGGAACGGGAATCGCCGCAGCACGGAATAGCGTGCTGCAGAACAGGCTAAACCGCCTTTTCGAGGAAAAATTCGGACCGCTTACTACGCAGGCGCCTATCAGCGAAGACCCCGGCGCCTTCACAACCTGGACACCACTGTGTGACATATACGAGACGGATAAGAATATCGTCATAAAGACGGAGATACCGGAAGTTAAGAAAGAGGACGTCTCCGTCACGTTTGACAACAACGTGCTCACGATCAGCGGAGAAAGAAAAGCAGAGGATGTAATAGGGCAGAGCTATCACCGCCAGGAGCGAATCTATGGTCGCTTCCTGCGCACCTTCACACTCCCTCCGTTTATCGACACGAAGGATATCACCGCTGAATCCAGGGAGGGCATGCTCTTAATAACCCTGCCCAAAGTCGAAGAAGCCAAGGCCAAGCAAATCGAAGTCAAGGTCCAATAATTCTTCGATAACTGTCTAAGCTATAGATGCGGAAAAGGCGGCCCGAAGAGCCGCCTTTTCGTTTTGACAATCAGGACGTCGCCACATTTTCTTTTTCGAGATGGTGCAGTATTGCACAGCAATGTGATTCCAGGCCGGCGGATAATCTACACGCGGCATGATCAGGTTGAATGAAACAAGGGTGTGGTGCCGGATTATTCCGAAATAGATTAAGAAGGGGAGAATACTAAAAATGAAAGTTAGCAGATTTATTACCGCGAGCGCGCTGTTTCTCATGGCTCTCGCCGGTACATCTTTCGCTCAGACTATCGAGGTTACAAACACCTCGCAATGGGTTGCTGCCCGCCGCCAGATCCTGGCCGTCAAGTATATCGAAGATAACCGGACGGCGGTCAATATGGCGGGAACATCGCTGGTCCCACGGGCGACCGGCAAGGCTGACGTTGAGTTCAAGAACGGTCGCTCGAGGATCAAGCTTGAGATGGAGAACCTCGGCCATCCGCAATCGCTCGGCGCATATTACACCACCTACATCCTCTGGGCTGTGGCTCCCGAAGGACAGGCTGAGAGCCTGGTGGAGTTGCCGATCAGTGGCAAATTCAACGTTGATGCGACGACAAAACTTCAGACCTTTGGTCTGATGATCACCGCCGAGCCGCACCAGAGGGTGGCGCTGCCGAGTCCGGTGATCGTGGCTGAGAACGGTCTGCGCAGCGGGACGGAAGGCAGAATCGGCGTCAGCCAGATTGAGTACAGCGGCGATCCCGGGACTCTGTATGTTGTCTCCTCACCTGGCGCTCCCGGGTTGAGTGCGGACTTCAATACGCCGTTGCTGATTCTGGGGGCGCGCCGTGCGGTGTGGATTGCGCAGCGGGCCGATGCCAGGGCGTTCGCCGCGCCGGAATTGCGTGAAGCAGAAGTCAAGCTCGAAGTTTTGGAACAGAACTGGCCGCAATCGCGCAAACAGGACGACCAGCGCAAGAACGCGGAGAGATATGGCGGGCAAGCTCGTGATGTGATGCGCATGGCTGAACACGCCCGAAGCCTCTCCGTGGAACGGAGCGCTAAGGCGAGGCTCGACGCCGAGCGTCGCGACGCCAGCGATACTATTGCCCAGGCGCAGTCCGAGGCTGATCGCGCCCGAACTGATGCCGACCGATCGGCGACGGATGCAGGTCGCGCCAGACTTGACGCGGATCGCGCCAGAGCGGAAGCCGAACGCGCGCGGACATCTGAACGCGAGGAGACGGCGAGGGCCGCAACCGAGGCCGCTTTGTCACGCCAGCAAGTGGCGCGGGCACAATCCGAAACAGAGGCTGCGAAGGCTAATGAAGTCCTTGCATCCAATGAGGCAATGCGCGCACGCATACAAGCATTGGACGCGCTCCGCGAAAGAGACGCCGCGCGGCAAGGCCTCTACGTCTCACTCTCTGCGATTCTCGAAACCAGACGCGAGGCCCGCGGGCTGATCGTGAATCTTTCAGATGTGTTATTCGATACCGGCCAGGCGACGCTCAAGCCGGGCGCTCGCGAGAAGCTCAGCAAGCTGGCCGGCATACTGTTGGCTTATCCCGGCGCCTACCGAATCGAGGTCGAGGGACATACTGATTCAGTGGGGTCCGATGACAGCAACCTCAAGCTGTCACAGGGGCGAGCCGACTCAGTGCACGATTATCTCTTGCAAAGCGGACTCAAGCCTGACCGCATGATGACGGCTCGCGGGTTTGGCGAGTCAACTCCCGTAGCCGGGAACGATACGGCGGCCGGCAGGCAAGTCAATCGGCGCGTGGAGATCATCATTGAGGATTCAGCCACAAAAGTAAGCAATAAGTAACGACGGCGATGGCTCAACCTTCAGTTGAGCCATCAGCCCCGCACCCACTCGATTGTTAGGATGTTTCGAACAGCTTTGAGATACCTAAGCTGTCAACCGACCCGACTTTTCCCTAATTACACCGCTGTGAAGTGATTCTAGAGACGCGCTGGATTACGCCGGCCAGGGGCTCTTTCTGGAGCCTTCATTGAAAGGGTCTCTGAAGATGGGTCTCTAGACTAAGCTACACACAAGACGAAGTTGAATGGGAGCATTTATCCTGTTCAACTCATCCTTCAGCTCTTGAGACGCGGCCAGTTGAACTTCTTCAACCTCAAACAGAGGGAGCCACTCAGTGGACATTTGCGGATTGTTGACTTCGAAGCGCCAGTGAGTCTGCTGTTCCATGGTCATACCTTATGCGCCAATGGTACAAAATTCAGTTCGAGGGAGTCTGTTCAATATTGGACAGAATTAGAAAAGTTAAGAGGAGTTGGGAAACTTGAACACTGATTACACTCTCTCCAAACGGTGAGCTACACGCCTCGCTGTTTGGGCATCCTCAGCTTTCTTTCTTTGAAAGGCTGCGATCCGACAACGCCAGAGGTCATTTCACAAAGAAAGTTGATAATTGTTCAATAGTGAACTGCGAGGCTTCTTAAACGTGGCGTATACTGGGGTAGTCGATCAGCATTAAATAGACAATCGGCGAAACGGACGGTAGAAGTATGCTTCAGAAAGCTACTCAGTCGGATCAATTCAAAGAACAAATGCAGGGGTCATTGCTCAGTGAGACCAAAAACTCGAGCGCAATCAAGGTCGCCAAGCACAGTCATGTCTACACGATTGGGGACGAACGAGAGACCGTGTACTTTATTGAAAGAGGGCAGATCAAACTGGTAATGGTTTCGGAGGAGGGTAAGGAATGCATGCTCGCAATCCACGGCGCCGGAGATGTTTTCGGTGAACTATGCCTGTCCGGGCTTGGCGGGCGCCTCGAAACTGCAACTGCAATGGAAGACACGTTCCTGAAGGAGATCCCTTGTGGCAAGTTTCTCGGTCGCCTCGCCACAGACTCTCTCCTCGAGGGCTTCATCAAGTATCTGGCCGTGCGGATTGCCGATCAACAGCAGGTGATCGCAAACCTGGTGACGGTTGATAGCGAGCAGCGCCTTGGGAAGACGTTGTTGCAAATAGCAAGAAAGCTCGGCAAGAAGGATCCGCGGAGCATACGCATCGAGGTGAAGATCTCACACGAAGAATTAGCGGCAATGGTTGGTACTACGCGGCCGCGGATCAGTGTATTCATGCAACGATTCCGGAACCTCGACCTCATTGAATACAACACTGAGCATCACCTGATTATCAAAGAACACAAACTCACCGCTTATCTCGCATCGATCCTCTAACAACTCCGTTCACCGCGAATTCTTCAACGCTGTCCAATATTGGACGGAAGTCCAACGCAACTTGCGTTACGATTAAAAGCGGGGGAGGACTCGGGAGGCGGGTTCCTGCAAAGACCTGAATACCACGGAGTGCTTTCGCCGCCTCCTGGGCCGCTCCGATTGGCCAGCGCATAGGTTTGAGATCGACCTGAGTCTAATCGACGAACCTCAGCGTCAACCAAGTTCAATGACAATTCGCACTGAAAAGCGCGGGGTTTCAAGCGGTCCGGTGAGTCCGGACAAGATGGAGGTTAGAATGAAGGCAAAGACGGTATCGACAGCAGTAGCAGGCGTGTTCGTTTGTTTCGTACTAAGCACGGTGTGCTTAGCGCAGAGCCAGAGCAAGGATTATCGCGACGGGGTATCTCAGTCTGAAAAGGCGGCTCGGGTGTTCCGCGAAATCATGCGCGCGCCGGACAAGGCAATTCCTCAAGACATTCTGGATGGCGCCGAGTGCGTTGTGGTGTTCCCTCAGGTTCTCAAAGCCGGCTTCGTGCTTGGCGCGAGAGGCGGTCGCGGCGTCGCCAGTTGTCGTACACAGACTGGCTGGAGCGCGCCTGCGTTCTTCAACCTCCGGGGCGGAAGCGTTGGCTTGCAGATCGGCGCGCAGTCAACCGACTTCATTCTTCTGTTTATGAACACCAACGGCCTAAACAGACTGATGAGCGACAAGTTCGAGATTGGCGGAGACGCATCGGTTGCAGCCGGCCCGGTTGGGCGCCAGGCCGGAGCTTCAACGAACGTTCGAATGGATGCTGAAATCCTCTCCTACTCGCGGAGCAAGGGATTGTTCGCAGGTTTAGAGTTGAAGGGTGTCGTCATCACCCTGGATGACGACGATATGATCGCGGTCTACGGCGAAGGCGCCAAGGCGAAAGCCGTGCTCCGGGACACAAGCCTCAACGCGCCCGCCGCCGTGCGCGCCTATCCGACTACGCTTGGGACCTACTCAAAACGACGAGCAAAGTAGCCGCCGGATATCAGAAGGGGCCGCCCGCTAGTGAGTGCCGGCCCCGCGGAGCTTCGTTCCTTCGGCGTTTGTGCGGGCAACCACCGAAATGCACGGCCGATCACCAGAACGGTTTATGCGATCGATGTAAGGGAGATGTAAACAAATGACTCAAGCGCAGAGGAAACACACTCTGGAGAAAGAAGGGCGTACTGGTCACGAGTCGCTGGCGGGTCATCTGACCGCCCCTCTGATGGACTTCAATCTGGCACAAGAAATCGCGCAGCTTCACGACGAAGAGGCATGGGTGCGAACGGGCAGGAATTCGAAGACGCTGGTGAAGCAGCCTGATTTCAGAATCGTGCTCATCGCGTTGCAAAAGGACGGGCATCTTGAGGAACACAGTGCCGACGCGAGAATCTCGATTCATACGCTGAGCGGTCACGTGAAGCTAAGACTGCCCGAGCAGACGGTCGATCTGCCGAGCGGTCATTTGCTTGTGCTCGATCGCGCTCTCGAGCACGACCTCGAGGCGCTCGAAGAGAGCGCAATCCTGCTGACCATTTCCTGGCCGCATGCCGAAGAGAATTGAGTACCCGGGTCACGGTGAACACTCAGCGGCTTATTTCAAAGCTGTCCAATATTGGACGGACGTGAATCCGGCAAATGCGTATGCTGAGATTGCTTAGAGAGACACTATGAGAAGAAACAACAGACAACTCAGGCTCATTGCCGACGGAGCTGCTGCTTCAACCAACCTGACGGACACGTCCGGCAACCCCAGCGAAAGCTATCACTGGGGACACCTGGCGGCTGTACGCCGCGAGTGGCTACACGAGTTCTGGCATCCCCAGGTTGACGCGTTTCCAATGACGTTAGCCGAAATCAGGACGATTGAATCTCAGGTGAGACAGGAGCTTTACCCATGAGTGGTGTTGGATTAGGGAGCATCGTGCCCGACCATCGATTTGCCGCAGAGGTACAGATGCCTTCCCTCAGCCTGACGGCGTTGCCGGTTGGGAGTACGGCCGTCTATCCAGGTCAGGGCCCCTGCCGCATTGGCCGCGCGGTTAAGAAGGTCGTCGATGGCAGAGCGATGATGTTTCACCACCTGACTGTACTGGATGGTCGGGGCGGCGAGTTGTTCGTCCCGGTAGAAAAGGCGTGCGCTATCGGAGTGCGATTACTGATGAAGGAGTCTGAGGTTCCGGAGCTTATGGCTCATTTAAGGAAGAGGGCCAAGCCAGCCGACAACTGGAAGCAGCGCTCCAATGACAATTTGAAGCTGTTCAACTCCGGGTCCGCCTTTGACCTGGCTGAAGTCATTGCGTCACTGAGCGAACTAAGAGAAAACAAACCGCTCTCACTTGGGGAATCTGGCACGTTCGAGAGGGCCAAAAGACTGCTCATCTGCGAGATCTCTGAAGTCACGGGAGAACCAAAGGCGATGGTTGAGGAACAGGTAGATCAGGTCCTCAACGAGAAGACGGCCATAAGCCTTATCGTCCTCAACGAGAAGACGGGCATAAGCCTTATCGACCCTCCGACGCTGTGAACTTCGGGAAAGAATAGAGGGGCAGGACGAAAGTTGCAGCTTGCCCGCTCGACGACGCCAATCCACAGGCTCGAAATCAATCTGCAACTGTAAGGGACACCTTGAAAAATATTGTAGTTTCCAAAACGCTTCCAGCAGGATTAGCGTTAATCGCGTTTTTCCTTGCAGGCAGTCTGAGCACGGTCTTAGCGCAAAGCACGAATAATCGCACGATCGATCAGGCTCAACGTGCGGTCAGGCAGCGTATTGTGAGTCAAGAGGGCGGGCGCAATGTGACCGTGCTTTTTAACACCGATGCACAAACCGATTCAACATCGCGAAACGAAGTTCGAGTCCGTGGAACCGGCAGCTTCTCTCGGGGCAACGATTTAGGGTACGCCAACCCGCGCGACAACGATCAACGCAATAACGACTCGCGCAACAACGCTGTGAGATCGAAAGACTTCTCTTACGAAGCAGTCGTCAACAACCGCAGCCGCTACGGCAGTGTGTCGGGCGTCAGGTACGACTTAAGAGACGGCTGGTCCGGCAACGGCCGGGACAACAATGGCCGGGACAACAACGGCCGGTACAACAACGGCCGGGACAACAACGGCCGGGACAACAACGGTTGGGGCTCGAGTATGGGCAACCGCCCAAACGGGCGCGTGAGCTACTCCGGACCAATAATGAACCGTCATAGTAACAAAGCTCTGGACGTGACTGAGCGGAGCAATCAGGATGGCGCCAACATCCAGCAGTGGAGCTATAGCGATCAGCCAAATCAAAACTGGGATGTCATCGACCTCGGCAACGGCGAGGCCGCGATCATCAGCCGACAAAGCGGCAGGGCGCTAACCGTCCAGGGCGGCCGGGACAGCAACGGTGCAACCATCATCCAGCAGAGTTGGAGGGGTAGCCCGCAACAGCGATGGCGTCTGGAGCAGATTGGCGGCGATTACTACCGGATCGTGAGCGTGGACAACGGCAAGTGTCTCGATGTAACCCAGGAGGGCAAACAAGACGGGGCCAACATTCAGCTCTGGGACTACGCCAATCACGCTAATCAACAGTGGAGGCTTCGCCGATAGCCTAATCGCACTGATAAACAACCGGTTAGCCCCCCGCGCGGTGTCCGCTCCCCTGTTCTTATTGGGGAGCGGACAAGCAGCCCAAACACGATGGTGCGAAGCACCATAGCTGCTCTGTTCGAATTGGACTAAATCGGACCGGATGGAACTTGAGATGATATCAAACCACTTAGAAACGGAGCGATTCGATCTTTTGAAAGACGACAGCGTGTGTGTTGCCGACTTTCGCTTTGGTCACAACAGGCAGGGCAAGCGCGACGTGTGGATCGAGCGTGGGGAAAAGCGCGAAAGGTTCCTCAGCCAGATCACTTTTGAGGGGCAAGCTCTCTCCGTCCGCAAGGAGATCTACACAGGTCGCTGCTACATACTACGCGAGAAGACGAGCGGCAATTACTTCTTTCTCGATCTGAACGATTGCGGCTTCTGGCTACACAGCGCTGCCTTTTCGGGCGCGGAAAGCTTCTGTGGCGATGAGTCGGTTAAAATCCAGAAGTGGTTGGATGACCACACTAACTGATCCTGAAGTCAATTGCCGATTCCTGGCACTATCTCAGTGCCCTAAGAACAGTGAATCCACTGCGCGGCGCCAACTATTCGCCGCAGGTCCTCGTTCACTCGCATCTTCGCTCCGAGGCCGGTGATAACCAACATCCCGAGCCATCCCCACGACCACACCAGACTTAATGGCTCGGTTTGTAGCCCCAAGTGATTGAATGACATCAGCGCCAATCCGAGGCTGGCGATCACCAGACCCAACAACCCCATGATCAGACGTGCCCCCATTGACGGATTTTGCGGAACCGTCTTTCTTATGTCGCGTCGAAAGCGCCAGCAACGGCTGACCCATCCAGCAAGCACCCAAGCAAAGACGAAAGCAAGCAGCCAGGCTGCCCGCCTGGATGCGGGGTCAACGCCCGGCGAGTATCGAGTTGCGAACCCGGCAAGATAAAGCAGGTCGGAGCTCAGCGCAGCACCGAGAAGCAACAAGAGCCAGAACAGTCGCCTGGCGCCTTCTGAGACCGGCTGGGCGATCGCTCGACTCTTTGTCCGCAAAAGGAGTTGCGTATAAATGCCGCGCGAGCTCATGAGGAGTAGCGCTCCTTCAACAGCCAAAACCGGCCAGCCTGCCGGGAGCTTCCGAGTCGTGTGCAATAGCACGAACCAAAAAATCGGGAGCAACGCAGCGCTGACCAGGGCACGGTTGAAAAGCACCCTGAACGCCGGCGTCGAATTGTCAGCATCAAGCAGATAGAAAAGATTATGGAGCGCCAGCACGGACCAAACGCCTCCAACAATCACCGGGCCCCAGAATAGAATTGGGTCGAGCATTAGAACGAACCCTTCAGTTCGGGGCACATTCTACGCCGGGTGCTCCAAAGGGCCAACTCCTGAACGCCAGGACTCAACGCTAGGACTCGACAGCTCAAAGTAACCGGGCTAGACTCGGCGACATCGCCCAGGATGGAAGCAATTCGCGACAACTGGCAACTTCTATATGCGCTGGCGTCGGCGGCAACTGCTGCGCTGCTCGTGGTTGCCTTTCGCTTTGATGAGCGCTTCCGCTGGTTCAACGACGAGTTCCGCTTTCACCGGCCGATAGCGGCGCGCATCGCTGCGGTTGTCAAATTGGGAGTTGGCCTCGCCCTTTCGAGCTTGTTCTTATCCGTAATTTGTATCTTCGTTTGGAACCGCTTCGCTGAGCAGCAGGGTCGTGCCGTGATTCCCGATTTTTTTCCAGACTATCCGCCGATGTTTTTCAAACTGGCGATCGCCTGGAACTTGCCCCTGTTTCTGGTCCTGGCTTTGCGGTGCCGTCGGAGAGCGCTGTTTGATGTCTTCTTGAGCTACAAGAACTATCCCGGTGACACAGAATTAGTCCGCCGCATCGCCGACCAACTTATTGGCGGCGGTCAGCGCGTCTGGTTCGCCGAGTACGAGATCTTGCGCCTCCCGGCCAGAGCACCAGAGAATGGCAGCAACGAATCCCTTGATCATCGACCCGACTCTGACAGCGCCGGAGGTGGAGGCGAAGTCGAAACTCCCAAGAAGGAGAGTCGTGAGGACCGTATGATAAGACGCTTTCTCGATCGCGGCGCGCGTGAGAGCGAGTGGGGACTCGCGTTCACCAACAACCTCTACGTCGAGTCCGACTGGTGTCGGATCGAGATGGACCGTTTGCTTGCTCGACGAGGGCCGAAACGGCTACTTGAAGTTCAAATCCCGCGCGAGGATTTGCCGAGGCGTAAGTACAACCAGTTAGTCGCGAGCCCCGCACTTGAGAGTCGCAGCGTGGGCGAGATCATTGATTTTCTCGGTGCTCACACCGGCCTTGCGCGCGGGTTGCGCGAGCGTAATGTCGATGCGTCGTCGTTAGACCGCTGGGAAGGGCACTGGATGGGAAGCTCTGTCTCGCTCGATGTTACCGGGTGGGAGCTTCATGAGCCTCCTCGTGAAGGTGGCTTGGGAGGAGTTACGTTTCGCTATCCCGCCCTCCAGCCTCCGATCTTTGTCAACATCTGGGCGCATCCTGAGACATCCAAACCCGGTCAGCGGGCCGACAAGAGCATCAACGATAGGGAAATGTTTGATTATCTAAAGTGGTACGCGCGGAAACATCTCCGCCAGATTCCGGCAATGAACGTCAAGCTTCGAGGAATCCATCTTTTGTTTCACAGCAATCTGAGTCAGATCGGGCTCACTTATTGGAGCGATCACTATTGGGTGCGCAAGATCTCTTTGGTAATTCCGAAGCCGAGCCAGGTGAAGCCGGGTGGTGAAGGTCTGAGGCAGGGTAGTACAAGCGCGAGAACTGCAGCGCGAGAGATGGCGGAGTTCGAATTCACCTTCGGCTTTGTCGGTTCCTTCGCTGATTACTGCCTGCACAGCAGCCTGATGGACCGTCTGGCACTATCGCTCGAATGGCGGTAGGGATCCACTGCAGAAGGCAGAAGGCAGAAGGCTATAAATGGTGAGAAAGAGTGGAAAGCAGGAGAAGAATGGCGAGCTGAAGAGTGGTCAGACCAAGGGTAAGCTTGGGGATGATAAGGATACCCTTGAGGATGATCTTGATGCGTTATTCAAGCTCCCTTTGACAGAGTTCACCGCCGCCCGCAACACACTTGCTGGACAATTGAAGAAGGGCGGGCGTGGCGGCGAGGCGGATCTCGTGAAGGCGTTGGTCAAACCTTCAGTCACGGCCTGGGCGGTGAACCAACTCTACTGGAAGCATCGCCAGGCATTCGACCGGCTGATCGCGACAGGTGAGCGCTTTCGAAAAGCCCAGACATCCGGTCTCGCTCAGAAAGTCGCGGACATGCGCTCGGCGCTCGACGCTCGCAGCGAAGAGCTATCTAACCTTTCAGATCTGACGACTGCGTTGCTGCGCGATGCAGGTCACAATCCCACATCGGACACCATACACCGGATTACAACTACCCTCGAGGCAATGTCCGCCTACGCATCGCTCCCCAATGCTCCACGTCCCGGTCGTCTGAGCCACGACGTGGATCCTCCGGGTTTCGAGTCACTCGCCTCATTCATCCCAGCTGCCGGCGTAAGGGAGTTGAGAGAGGAAACGTCGCGGGTCACGCCCTCACCGAAGTCAGGCCCTGCCGCCACGAACACGAAGCAAAAAGAGGAG
This sequence comes from Blastocatellia bacterium, assembly GCA_035649735.1. GTDB lineage: Bacteria > Acidobacteriota > Blastocatellia > UBA7656 > UBA7656 > Onstottus_A. The sequence goes on from DASRIZ010000165.1 coordinate 16,457, forward strand.
ACCGCAGGCGACCTTCGCAAGATTGATGAGACGCGTAAGGCAAGCATAGCTGCAGCAAAGGCTTCAGTGCGGGACGCGAAGAGTTCGCTGAGCGAAGCGCGAGCGAGAGCACAGAGCTTGGAAGCGGCGCAGAAAAAGGCTAACGCGGAGGCTGAGAAAGCCGGGAAGCAAAGACGAGAAGCCGAGGAGCGCTTTGAGAATGCTAGAGCGGCGTCGGAAGATGCGGACCGCAGCGCGCAAAGGATCACAGTCGAGGTAGAAGAGGCGGCACAGCGGGTTCGCGATTCCGAGCGGGCTTTCGAGGAGGCATCCAATGAGCTCGAATTGTTGTCTCGAAAATTGCCAGGAAGGTGAAGTCGAGTAGTGTGTTGATCGATTAGAACCCCCGGGTAAACGAAAAATAGATCAGGTTGCGCTCGTGGCTGTGCCCGAGCTCAATTCGGGCTGCGAAATTTTTCGAGAATCGGTATTGCAATCCCCCACCGATCGAAGCCCTCCAGTTACTTGAGTCAAAATCCTGATTAACCAAAATCGCCGGGTCGGTTTGTGAGCGGTTATCTCCCCAGACCTGGCCGGCGTCGCCAAAGCCAAAAACATCCAGGCCCCGTTCTTCACTCTGAGCCCGTACCGTCTGGCGCAACTCAGCCGAAGCCAGCAACATGTTGTTTCCCCTAAACCGGAAACTCTTAAAGCCTCGTCCGTACAGCTGGCCCCCCAAAAATGGCAGCTCATAAAAAGGTATCTGGCTGCCACCCCTCGGGTCTTTCAGAGTTGCGTACCCCCGCAGCGCAAGCGAAGTCTTAGCGCCTCCCAACGGGATGTAGCCGCGAGCCTCAAGCTCGGCCGTCAACCAGCCGTAATCGGAGAACGCTGTCTTGTTCTTAAGCCCCTTAGACGACCCAACTCGTGTGTAGAAGTACGCCCCCTTCGTCAACCCTTCTGAGTCATTTCGAAGATCGTATTGGGCGAAGCCTCCGTAGGATAGAATCTTCGCGGTAGTGAGAAGTCCTGGCACCCATTGTGCGGGAGGAACCGTATCCCGGTCGCCTGAGAAGAGAAGGTTGATCGGGATGTCGTCATCTTCTTGTCCTTTGTAGGTAGCTGAATTGGATACGCTAAGGTACCCGCCGACCTGCAATTGTTCGTTAAAGTCGTGGTAGAGCGACCCGTTATAGCTGCGTTGCTCAAGATCGAAATTTGTCTGTGAGGTGTTCGGTATTCGAGGCCCGATGCCGAAAAAGTTGTCCTCAGGACGCCTGAGATAGTCGAACCAGATATCCGCATGAGTGTTCTCACCAAACACTCGAGGAAAATAGGCTTCGGCCTCAAACCGCCGATAGAGGAGCGTCGATACAAACGCCGTGGCGCGGAGTTCGACGAATTTAAGGGCGTCGGCCGAAGTCAATTGAACGCCGAAACTGAACTTTGCGCCCTGTTCGAATCCCCCCAAAACCGCGCGAATATACTTGGCCCCAAGCCCGACTGTCATCCAGCTCTCCCGTGTGGGTCCGTTGCGGTCGAAACGCTTAATCGTGCTTGACTGAGTGTTTGACTGTGGAGTCGGGGGAATTGCGGTCCCTGCTTCTTTTTCTTCTGCGGGGGAAGCAGTTGAACCGACGGCGGCCGCTGACGCCGGCCACCTCGTCGAGGATGGCGCCCCCGGCTCCTGGGACTTTCCAGATTCTGGCATTGAAATCGAAATAAGCGCTGCCAGCGCCATCCCAAATAAATAACCCGGTATCGATTTCTTTGATTTCTTCATCATTTTGTCTTCTTTGAAATCACTTGGGTCGCCATCGATGGAATTACACGTTGCGGGCGCGGGAAAATCAACTCCATTGGGCGGCGTGGCTTAGCGGTACGGAATCTGCAAAGCGCAAATCATCCACTTCGTTGGCAAAGATCGCCGGCAAGAGCGTGATGGCGCCGTGAAGCCTCTCTGGGGAATGTCGGATTAACATCGAACGAGAAGAGCAGACACCCAATCGCATGGGTTCATTTGGTGGCGCCAACGCCGGGAACGGTTGGTATCGGAGACGATGCGCTGGCGCTGCTACACTGTGCGTCCCATCTAAAACAGAATCTCAAATCGTCTGGTTCGTGTCCAGCTGAGAAGCATTCTCGCACCTCGATTAACTTACTTATTGCCCGATGACGCCGATGCTGCTATCATTCATTACCCGCCAGAAGTTCAGAAGTGAATAAAGAGACAATTCGAAACTAAAAAACAATTCGAACCAAAGGAAGGTGCTTATGCGCGTGTATCATGCTTGTCGTGTGTCCGTTCGTGTGTCCTTAGCAGTCGTTGTGTCCATGTCGCTCGCTCTCGCCGCAGCGGCCGATACTAAAACCAGCAGATTTTCCACAATCTCGATCAAGAACTTTGGCTGTGTGAATGAAACCTATTACCGCGGCGCTCAGCCTCAAAAACAAAACTATGCAGAGCTGGCTTCGCTTGGAATCAAGACTGTCATCGACCTTCAGCGCGACGGCGAGGCTGATGAACAGAAGATGGTCGAGGCGAATGGCATGAAGTTCTTTCGACTGCCAATGACGACCACTGATACGCCTGATTCCCAAACCACAAGCGAGTTCTTGAGAATAGTAAACGATCCGGCGAATCAACCCATCTATGTCCACTGTCGCGGCGGCAGGCACCGCACTGGTGTCATGACTGCAATCTATCGTTTGACCCACGACGGATGGAGGCCCGATCAGGCCTATTCCGAGATGCAGCGACACGACTTCGACTGGGGTTTTGGTCACGGTGCGCTGAAGCGTTACGTTTTCGACTACTTTGCGGGCCTCGAGGCCCAAAACAGTTCCGGCGCCAGGGAATCAATGAAATCGACCGCCGCCGGCGCACGAAACTGAAGCAGTCACGTCGTGTCGGTTCACACTGGTCACGGACTAAGCCGCCACGTCTCTTGTTCCTGTTGATTCGCTCGAAGAAAGAAGCTCGATGAGCAGTTCGGTAACGGCCATCAGGGCTTTCGGTTCAGTTAAACGCACATACCGGATCAGCGAAGCGATCTCCGGCGCGGTGAGGTCGGCGGCTGTTCCCGCCGAAACTCCGAGCATTAGAAGGCATGAGCGAACCTTTAGCCCAGCGTTCCTCAATCCGGCAAGCAGTTTGCCGCGAAACTCGGATCGCTGATCGATGGTGATCGACGAAAGCGCCTTGCACACGGCGTCTCGTAGAGCATCAGGTTCGGCAGCGAGGGATCCGGTCTCTGGCTGGATCCCCGCACCGCTGGATCTTGTGTATTTAGGCGCATTTCCGCGAGTCTGTAGCATAACGTCACCCCCGCAATTCAAGCGCTCAGAACTATAGTCAGTTCTGAAGAATCAGACGCTCTCGCCGTCAGGCGCGAGCGTGAGGAATTCATCTAGATACAAAAGGCAGGGCCAGACCTCTGGCCCTGACAGGTAGGGGCAGGCGCTTCGTAACGAGTCCTACTTGTCGGACTTTGTGGCAACCTGCTCGCCGGCAGCTAGCCCTTTGCTGACTAGCATCTTTACTTCAACACGTCGATTCTGCTCGCGACCTTCACGCGTCTTGTTATCAGCGACCGGGTTCATTTCCCCGCCGGAGTAAGGTACGACGATGCGCCGGATGGGGACACTACGGACGCCCACCAGGTAGTCGACCACCGCATCATTTCGTTTCGCCGACAACAGATTGTTGGAATAGGTCCCGCCTTCGCTGGAGGCATAGCCGGACAACTCGACGATGTACCCCTTGGTACTTATCGCCTTTGACGCAAACTCATCGAGCTTAGACTTTGAGTCCTCTGTCAGCTGAAAGCTACCAGCTTTAAAGGTCACGGTGATGCTACTAACGACCTCGAAGTCGTCGAGGGACCCGATCCTGCTATGAGCCGACACGGCTGTTGCCTGGGCATTAGCGGCGTCGCTCTTTGCACCGTCTGCTGTGCTTTGTGCCTTATCCGCGGACTCCTGGGCGTTATTCGCATTCTTCAAGGCGGTCTTGGCTATTCCGTCAGTCTCTTCAAGTTGCTCGCCTTGACGCAGCAGCTCCGCTTCGATTGGGACCGCGCGCGTGTGGAGTTGGGTCTCGGCTCTGAAGTCGGCGTCGTGGAAAGCGACCCACTTGGCTGTCAATTGGCCGGCTTCGTTGCCGCGTCCTCTCGCTTGTACCCTCAACCCAATCAGGAGCGCTCCCCGGTTCATTTTCTCAGCACCTCGGAAGATTCCTCTTCGATGTGTGCTGATCTTGGTTTCGGGATTCAGGACCACAACGGTCTCGGCACCGCTGAAATCACAAACAGTGATCATATCGCCTTCGCCCTTGGTAATGTTGCCGGTCAGCGTGACCTTCTCCCCATTCGGAATGGTGCGGACGCTTGTGGCCCGGGTCACCGTTCTTGGGCGCGAAAACCCTCTCAGATCCTGCCCCTTTGCCGGCTGGATGGTGACACCCAGTACGGTCCCGAGGAGGATCACGTAGAACATCGCCTGAAACTTTTTAGAAAGCATTTGGATTACCTCTCCATTTTTCGAGACGTCTGGGATACCACGCTGCGCGGCTGATAAGGCAGCGGCTCCTGGTCTCTGTTCAAGATAAAGGAGGACTTGGCGACGTCTGAATTTCGTACCCACTGCTGGACGCTGGTGAGCGCGCCACACATCCGGAGTGCAGGACGCTGCTGAAGTTCGTCGAATCTACCAAGCCTCCCCACACGAGAATCATATGAGTAGATCAAGCGTGGCAGAACTGGCAGAACTTACAGTTCTACAAACAAAAAACAGACAGCAAAACAAATAGATAGAAGAATAAATGAATTGAAGAGGGCTTTGCACTTCGTTCGCCGCCGACGGTAATACCCTATTGAATCCGTCGATCTATCAATGCCTCTGAGCGCACCGGCGGATTATCTTTGACTGGATTATCAGCGCTTCGATTTAGCCTCAGGTGACTGGCTTCCACAGCTTGCTGCCTGGGTTAAAGAGGGACACGCGAGGTTGCCTGAGAACGGCATTAGCGGTTGAAGTTCAGGATCCAGCGCAATGAGCGCCCGAATTGTCTGGTACTGATTTAGATGTTCGGCATCCCCCGGATCTCCATTGTAGGAGGCGCAGAAATCTTCCCACGCTCGCGCGAATCTCTCGGCCGGGGATTCATATCCTAAGACGCTTGAAACACGACTCGCCGCGGGTACATCGGTAGGATTCACAGCGATGAATTGCTTTAGAACCAGTTCAGCAACGAAATCACAGGCCAGATCCTCCCACTGCCCTTCGGCCGGCTCGAGAAGCGCCAATTGCTTTACCTTCTGCGCTACTTCCTTTATGAACTGATCCAACACGTTACTTCGGGCCGCCACATGGGTTAATTCGTGGGCGAGCACAAAGACTGCTTCATCGTCTGATGCAAGAAAAGGAGCATAGTCTGAGTCGACGAGGATCTCTGACAACCGATCGTCCCTCACCAAGGCCATACAACGAAGACTGTGACTTCGAACAATCCTGCGTACGCCATCTACCAATCGGGTTACTCGCGGCCACTCCGACGGCTTGACGTCGTCGGCCGCTGCAGCTTTGCGGATCGCATCGATCGTCCAGCGTTTAACTGATGGAAGCAGGCGTTGCATATTTGTGACGCCGCGTTCAATGTCCTTAGCGCCATAGACTATTAGCTCACTGGGATCTTGACCGGTCTTCCGAAGGCCGGCATTGGTTAGCTCTCGGTGTTCTCCGAGCTTGGTGAGTGCCGTTACAACCAGTTGCTGGAGATCCTCGGGTGATAAGGCATCAAGTTTAGGGGTCGTCACTGAAACAGGAGCGGGCGGCCTGGCTACGTGCCAATCAGGTGGCGTTACAACAAACAACCCTGTGAGGACGCCCGCAATGAGACCCGCCAGTATTGAGGCTGGTCGAAGAGCTCCAGCAGAGGCCTTCGCCCTGGTGATCTCGGACGTCGTGAGCATAGGTGGTGTAAAACTCAAGCCTGCCACCTCACAACTGACTCTTATACCGTTCCAGGTGTGTTGAGAGTCATGTTTGATCCCGATCTTTCAGGTCCCATCATCCCTTGTCGCGTGCCGGCGCTGTTTCGCCAGCGAGGTAACGATGATTCAGAACCGCGGTTATCAGCGCCGTCGTCCGCCTCCACCTCGGAAGCCACCTCCTCCTCCTCGAAATCCTCCGCCGGAAAACCCGCCGCGGTAGCCGCCGACGTTGCCGCCACCTCTGCTCTTATAGTTGCTGAAGTCTTTGGTACGTCGCGCTCCGTCAGAACGTATGGCGGAATCGCGCTGGAGCTTTTCGAAGGTCGATCGGTCCATTTGCTTTGCGGAGCCGAACTTGTCGCGGGCGTTGTCGCTGAGAGGCGTGACATGATCTGGCCTCTGCGCGTTGTTCCAGCCTCCATTCTCCCACTTGCTCCAGTTTCCGTTTTCGTCCCGGCGGTACACATTGCCATCCTTTCCAGCGTAGACGTTGTCCTCGCCCTTACCAACGAAGCCACTGCCATCCTCACCCTTCCGTCTGATCATGCCGCCTTCGTCGGTTCGGGTGACGCGAGTCGTATTTCCGGTTCGGGAGCTCGTAAATCGCTTGGTTTGGGCCCACTGATCGCCGCGCACCACGTTAGTCGAACCCCAGCTTCCGTATACGCCCGATCCCTGGCGCGTTGAAGCATACGTGCCAGTCCGCGGATTCCAAACTTGCGCTGCGCCCCGAGCCCCATTCGGACCCCAAGCCATCGCTCCGCGCGCGTAAGTTCCAGTAGACGGGTTGTACCTCGCCCCAAATCCAATGCCGCCATACGGACCGTAGATTCGCCCTGCGCTGCCATAGAAACCGGTCCGCGGGTTGTACCACGATCCATATCCGTAGGTCCTCAGGGGCGGGTAGTAGATTGGATAGCCGCCGCCATAACCGTAGTACGGGTCGTACCACCATCCGGTGCCCCACATATCGCAGCCCCACGCGCACATTGAACCCCAGTATCCAGCCGTTGCTGCACACTCCACCCAATCGTCGTCTTTGTCCTCATCCTTCACAGTGACGTAGGTGACGTTATAAGAGGCGGAACTCGGGGGTATGCTATAGATCTCTCCGGGTACTGAGTCTGCCACCAACCACGGACCGTTCGGACCGCGGGCCATGAACCAGACGCCGTCGAAACACATGTAGTACAGATCGCCTACTTTGATTATCTCTTTGTCTGTGTTCACGGCGCGCGCCAGCGAAGTTCCCTGGATGGGCGCGTACTCGGGATTGCCGTTGTAAATCACTTCGGGAGCCTTGAGTTCCTTCTTATTTACGCGAGCGGTTTGCGGTACTTGCGCCAAAAGGACGGCTTCTGCTGCTTGTTCAGTCCCTGGCACTGAAGCAAGCACACGAGATCGTTGGTGCTCGAGCGGAATCATTTTGAAGTCTGGCGGCAAGGTTGGTGTGGCGAAGCTCCATGGTCCGGTGAAATCTGGCGCGGTGAACCACCTGCCGGCGACGAGATAGAAGACGGCTCCGGTTTCACCAAGACGAAACACATCGCTTTCTGTGTTGCTCACCCAGAGCAGCTTTGTCCCGGTTCCGCTAACCGGGAAGTACTTCGGTTCTCCCTGAAGCGCGATCAGCTCACCGGGTTGAGTGCTCACGTAAACCGTGGGGGCCTGAGTCACATTGTTGGTTTTGAGATTCTCTCGAACTTCTTTCCAGTTATCTTCTTGAGGAAGTTTATTGAAGCTGGCAGGTAAGTGTTCGGCGGCTGTCCACGGCCCTTTTACATCGGACGCCTGCAGCCACGTGGTGTCGTTCCGCAAGTAAAAGGTCTTCGTGGACGGGTGCTGGAAGAGATCCCAGTTGGTATTGACCGCGAACTTCAAGTCATTCTCGCGGATGGGACTCCAGATCGGATCGCCGTCGATGTTTAGCAACACTGCGGGAGTCTTGCTGAAGAATATCTGAGGCGGATCGGCCTTGATCCCTTCCACGTGCTTCGGAATGATCTGACTCTTATCGAGCGACGCCAGCACCCGATCCAGCGATATGATCCGGTATTCATCGGGGATCGTCTTTTCAATTTCGGTGATGATCTCGCGAGCCTGGTCCTTTGAAAGGGATTGGAAATTAGCCTCGGTGAGTTTGAGCACAGAGAACTTTACGAGTCGTTCTGTCAGAGAAACGTCGGTGTCCGTCTCTATCTTAAGAGTGCCGAGCGCGGGCTTCTCCGTCGCGCCGGTCTGCTGATATGAGACTGCTGCGTAGCCGATCATGTGCTTCTGGTCTTGCCAGGATGCAATCTGCGGTTGATAAAGGACAATGCTTGCACCGCTTGGAGCTTCGTAACTCCTGGGCCAGCTCTTCTCGACCTGCTGGACGGGGCCGGGCGCGCCGGCGGTTTGCGGAGTAGGACCCGCGCGCATCTCCTTTTGCTGTCCAGCAGAGAACGCAGTCAGGACGGGACTGAGACCAAAGATGCTTGCGGCAACAAGTGAAATAATTGCTCGATTCATAAGCACCTCCTGGGGGTTGCGTTTGGAGCGGGCGGGATAACCGTCTGCTTCAGTCGACAGCGAGAAAGATCACAAACAGGTATCAGCGAGGACCGATCACGATCGAGGGGCAGCGCGATCATACCGGCAACGGATCTTAATTTCGCCGCATAACACCCATGACCTTCGCGGGAAAGCTCCCGAAGTTCTCTATCTCTAAACGCCATTGTTCAGACTTTTTGTCCATCTTCATCTTGAGCTCGGCCAGGCCAATAAAAGTTCCGGTTCCCCGGCCCTTCTGATCGAATACAATCTCGATGATCGAGAACGGGTAATCCGTCGAACGATATCCGCCGCGGACTTCGTAGAAACCCTGCCATCGCTCAAAAGCGGCTGTGATCCTGCGCTGGCCGTCGAGTTGTGTTTCGCGAATGACCAGCAAATCGCGACGGGTCTGGCCGGTGGCGGCAATGAAGCCGAGTTTATTCTTTCGTATTGCTTTCATTAGCCCATCCTGTCCCTCATTGGCCAGAATGGACAGATATCTTTGCGCATCCTCGTCACTCGTCCGGGCCTCTACGGTGAGAGTGAAGCCGGTGCTCGCCGATCTCCCGCTCACATTCAGTAGAGTGCCTGTGTAGACTTCCTTGGTTGATCCACCTTCGTTGTCGGAATGTTTATCTGTCTTTCCATCAGCTGTTTTCAGCGCAGGCAAAACCAAGCTGCAAGCAGTCAGGAGGATCAAGATTGTCATGCGTTTCACGGCAAACCTCCCTGGCGCATCTCCTGGGACACGCGGCTAATACGCTAAGCTGATAGGCCGCACGGCTTCAGCCGCCGATTACAATCAGCTACCCAAATTCGATTCTAGTAAGGCTGGATACAGGACAAAACTGTCAGTACTGACAGAGCGTTGAAGGATTTGTGACAGGACCTTAATTCTTTTTCCGCAACGGTTGCGAACTCCCGTTCGCGAAGGGCGCACATCGTCGTGCGCCCTTCTTTATATCGCCAGAAGCGACCTTACTTGATCCGTGTCAGGATTCGATCGTTCTTGGCGATCACGCTGATAATCCGCCAACCGTCTTCACCGGGAATTGTCCAGCCGCGCAACACCGGACGAGCCTCGCCGCCCGATTCATCAAACTCGAACAGAATCTTGGTATGATCCGGGTAATGCCGGCTGTAATCGATTCGCGTTGTTTTGATCGTCGCTATAGGCTCACGTGCCATATCCTTCTGGTATAGCCGAAACATGTTTAGATCGTTGTGGCTTACCTGGTAAAGCACATAATCCCCCGGGGGAACAAGATAGTCGCCGATCCTGTGACTGACGTTAGTCGAGTAATTGACCTGCTTGTACAAAGGACCCTGCGCCTGTGACAAAACCGCGATTGAGCAGATCGCTGCCGCTAGAAGCACGCTCCTCTTCAATGTCGAACAAATCATATTTACACAACTCCCTTCGAGTTTTCAGAGGGACCTGCGAGCCACGCTGAAATGCGCTCCGCCCAACGGCCCCACGCTCTTCTGGTGAGGAGGCCTGGAAATGCTCAGATGGCTCTCATTGCTCGATGCTTGAAAGTCGCGCCGCACAGCCGCGACGCAAAGGGATGGTCGTCCACCGGACCTCTCAAGCCTCCTCACATTGATATGGTATGAGTTGGTAAGAGAATTTAGTACTGGCAGAAGTTATAGCTACCGGACAAAAAAAGGACAGAACGAATGACACCCCCGGTTTTTTTGCGTCTTTCCTTTGCGTCTTTTTTGCGCTAAACAAGCGATTGGAAAGTTATGTTTCGCGCAAAGACGCAAAGTACTTCGCTAATCGGACGTATTTGCGATCCCCTTGTTTACCAGCAATCTTATTTCGACGCGGCGGTTCTTCGAGCGACCTGCCGATGTTGTGTTTTCTGCAACCGGCTTCTGGTCTCCGTAGCCAAACGGCTGCACCAGTCGCTGCAACGGCAGATTGTGTTTAGTTACCAGATAGCCAATAACGGCGTTGGCGCGGCGTTCGCTCAGTCTGCGATTCGCTTCTGTTTGGCCAGTGGTGTCGGCGAATCCAACAACTGCAACGACCCAGCCTTTCGTATTCTGGGTCTTGGTCCACGCCGCTCCGGAATCGATCTGCGCTCGTCCATTGGGCCCGAGAGAGGCGGAGCCGGGGGCGAATAGAACGGTGATCGTTCGCACCGGATCAAAGTCGTCGAGGCCGTTGATGCGGTTGTTGGCTATCGTCGCTGACTTCAAAGCCTCTTCAGCCTTTTCCCGTGCCTTTCGAGTTGCGGCGGCGTTCTCTTCGGCTTCACGGGCTAGTCTTTTGGTTTCCTCCTCGGTTGCGGCGATGCGCGCCTGATTCTCCTTTGCCAGCGTTTCCACGGGATCGACGCGCGCCTCGAGCGCCTGTGCGGTTCTCAGATCGTCCTCGTCAAACCTGATGTCGTTGGCTATCAGTTGCCCCTGCTCGTTAGCGCTGCCGCTGACTTCCAAACGAAGCCCCCGCAAGATGTAGCTCACCCCGTACTCTTTCCCGCCGCGGAACACACCCTTCTTGTGAGTCTTCACGCTGGTCTGCGGAGTCAGCACAACCACCCTCTCGACGCTGGTCTGGTCGCGCATTACAAATGAATCGGCATCCCGCTTGAGCACAATGCCGATGATCTTCAACTGCTGTCCGTTAGGTATCGGCTGTAACTTTGAGCTTAACTCCGATTCCTTTGGCAGCTTGCCGGGCTCGGTTGGCGGCGCGTATGTCAGACGTGGTTTAAAGGACGGAAATTCATGACGCGGTCGCACGATGTTTGTCAGCACGATCGCGAAGACCAATACAAACGGCTCTATCCATATCCTTCTATTATGAATGATCATTGTCTTCTCCTGATTGAGCGGAGCCGAGACACCCTGGTCCAGTCAGTAGGCACGGCTTTTTTTTAGTCCAAGCTTTGTTGGGTCAGCTCAGGAAGGAACTTTCGTTCGGCGTCCAGTGCTGCTTTCTCGGTATGGATTTCTACAAGCGTCCCATCTCAGATACCGACAGAAATTCTATTGCGAAGAACATTCGGTTGTAACTGACAAAACTTACAGGCGGGCCTGGTTTTTATTGAGAAGCGGCATCTGCTGAACTGATGAAGGTAGGTGTCGGCTCTGCCAGAGGAGGTATGGCAACGTCACAATTGCGTTCACGATCAGATAAAGCAAAAGCGTGGCGAGGACAAATTTCTCGCCGGGAAAATTGGCGGTTGCAACGGCAAGAGCGACGCCAGGATGACGGGACGCGGTTGAGATCGCCAGCACAAATCGAGGACCGGGTTCCGGCCCGCCCAGAAGATGACCGGCTCCAAGCCCTGCTAGAACGAACGCCGCGAGAGCGGCTAGAGTCCCATCGCCGATTAGAGAAATAATCGCCGGCATCGCTATAACCAGAATTGGAATGAGGCTGCACCCAAGCAGCACCGCCGCGACACGTAATAGAGGCTTCGCCATCCGCTCCGCGCGTGCCATGTTTACCTGTCGTACGAGCATGGCAGCTCCAATCGGCCCCAACACGGAAACCAGGACAACGATTCCGATCTCCAACGGAGATGAATGTGCTCTTGCTCCAGAGACCTTCTCGAAAACCGCAACGCTCGCGGGGACGAGCACAATGGCAAGCACGGCCTCGGTAATCAACAAACTAAAAACGTAAGACGAGTCTTTTGCACTCCTGAGTACTTTCAGCGGGAGCAAGGGAGGAACGGGTGAGACCGACAACAACACCAGGGCGATCTTGACCGGCGGATGAAGATCGAATGACGCCACAAGCGCCGCTGCGAACAGAGGCATAAAAACGTTTATTGACAGCACCGAGCGAAGCAACAGCCGCGGCTGACGCAACAACTGCAAAGTGTCCCGAGGGCTCACTCGAAGCCCCAACCCAAAAACCATCAGTGTAATGCTCAACTGCAACGCGAGCGCTATCAGATTTTCGGGGCCCATCAGAAGTCCTCGGGCTGTGCTGCCGACGCCCTCGCGAGATTCTACCGGCTCGAATCCGAGGCTGAATACTGTCAGTTCTGTCAGTTCGGAGGACGGAGCGACGATGTTTGTGTCTCGACGGAATTAATTACGACCTCCGACCTAAGTTGCTGTCTGTAAGTTTTTCGTCGCCATGACTGTCAGAACTGACAGTACAAACGTGGGGGTGCCAAACCTACAATTGGCGCGGCATGGATTGGCGCCCATGCCGGTGCGAATCACAAGCGATGTTGACCTCTGGCATCTCCGGCGGAATCACAAGACAACCTTGGCTGGTGGCATTGCCAAGCAAGCTCGCAACAGGAGTTGATGATGGACATTCTGTTAAAACGCAACCTATACAAGTCGCTGGCTGTGACAGCTATTGCGGCTGCTGTTGCGATCATCTCCGGATGCGGAGGCAAGAGCGATCTCAAGGTGAGTGCTTCGGCTACGCCGCCGTCGGTGGTCGTCGCTGAAATAGAACAAAGGACGGTGCCGATCTATAGCGAGTTCGTCGGACAAACCAAGGCCGACGAGACTGTCGAACTGCGTGCTCGCGTTGAGGGCGTGCTCGAGAAGATTTATTTCAAGGAGGGATCGCCGGTGAAGAAGGGCGCCCTTCTCTTTTCGATCGATAAACGTCCCTTCGCCGCGTTGCTTCAGTCTGCAAAGGCTATCCTCGCAAAAGCCCAGTCCGACCTCGCTCAAGCACAACAGCGAACCGACGTCCTTAAAGCGCAAGCCGAATTGGCTGACGCCCAGGCAGTGCTAAGCAAAACTGATCAGGACCTGGCTCGGGTCAGACCTCTGGCCAAGGAAAAGGCAGTTACCGAACTTGAGCTTGACGCAGCCGTCGCCGCTCAAAGATCCGCGCAGGCAAACGTTGACGCCAGGCAGGCCAATCTCACAAACCTCGAAGCTTCAGTAAAGTACACAATCGAGCGAGCCAAGGCCGAAGTGTCAGCTGCCAAGGCTCGCGTTATTCAGGCCGAGCTTGATCTAAGCTACTGCAGCATCTTCTCTCCAATCTCCGGCATTATCGGATTCAAACAAATCGATGAAGGTAACCTGGTTGGCCGAGGTGACGCGACACTTCTCGCGACCGTTTCGGCGTCCGATCCGCTGATGGTGGATTTCAATCTCAGTGAGATTGAATACCTGAAACTGACGGAGCCCGGAACAGTGGGCAAACGTGCTGGTAGTCTCAGGTTCCAGCTTATTCTTTCCGACGACAGCGTGCATCAGCAGCCGGGCGCCTTCAGAGTCGTCGATCGCACCGTCGATCCGCAGACCGGAACCATGAAGGTTGAATGCACTTTCCCGAATCCCGGGAGTTATCTCCGGCCAGGACAGTTTGCGCGAGTCCGAGTCGCCGTTTCCGAACAAGAGAACGCGATACTTGTACCGGAGCGCGCTATTCAGGAGCTTCAGGGCGCAAAGACAGTTCTTGTAGTCGACTCGGAAAACAAAGCCTCGGTGCGCACCATCACCGTCGGAGACAGGTCGGACAAATACCTTATCGTGCTCGGAGGTCTCACCGCCGGAGAAAGAGTGATTGTCGAGGGAATGCAGAAGGTTCGACCGGGCAGCGAAGTGAACCCGACGTCCATCTCAGCACCCGGCGAAACGGCCCGGAAGTCGGAAGGGAGTTAAGCAATGGCGGACTTCTTCATCCGGCGGCCGATTGTATCCATAGTCATCTCTATTCTGGTTGTCCTGTTCGGCGTAGTGGTTCTCCGCGGTCTTTCGGTCGAGCAGTATCCGTTTCTCGCTCCGCCAAACATCCGGGTGACTGCGACTTATCCCGGCGCTTCCGCCGAGGCCGTCGAACAGTCGGTGGCGACACCAATCGAGCAAGAGGTCAACGGCGTCGATCGGATGATCTATATGAAGTCATCCAACACCAGCGACGGCCGCTGCTTGCTCGACGTCAACTTTGAAGTCGGGACCGATCAGGACACCGCCAACGTCCTCACGCAAAATCGCACCGCGACTGCGGCTGCGCGACTTCCCGCCGAGGTTAACCAACAAGGGGTGACCGTCAAAAAGCAGAGCCCCAGCATTCTGATGGTTGTCTCGCTCTATTCGCCTCAGGATGCTTACGACGCTAACTTTCTTATCAACTATTGCGGCATCAACCTCCGCGATCAAATCCTTCGAATTCCGGGTGTCGCTCAGGTGGACCTCTTTGGCGGAACCGATTACGGGATGCGGGTATGGATACGCCCCGACAGGCTTGCGAAGCTCGGGTTGACTCCATCCGACGTGATCTCGGCAATAAAGGAGCAGAACCTGCAAGCACCCGCCGGCAAGATCGGAGCGGCCCCCACACCGCAAGATCAGGAGTTCACCCAGACGCTTAGCGCGCCGGGCCGCCTGGTGACAACCGAAGAGTTCGAGAACGTCATCATTCGCCAGACTGAGACCGGCGCCGTCGTCCGAATCAAGGACATCGGCCGCGCCGAGCTTGGCTCGCAGGATTACAACTCATTCGGGCGGCTTAACGGCAAGCCCGGCGGCGCGATGGCTGTGTACCTGCTTCCCGGAGCAAATCAACTCAAGGCCGCCGAGACGATCTACGAAACGATGGACCATGCGAAGGCGCTGTTTCCGCCCGACATGGATTACAAGATCGTCTACGACACCACTCCGGCAGTCGAAGCATCAATCCACGAGATCCTTAAGACGTTTGTCGAGGCGCTAATCCTTGTGACGCTGGTGGTCTTCATCTTTTTGCAGAACGTCCGGGCGACGATCATTCCGATGATCACGATCCCGGTCTCGCTCATCGGAACATTCATCTTCTTTCCCATTCTGGGCTTTTCTCTGAATACGCTTTCGATGTTCGGCCTCGTGCTGGCCATCGGAATCGTGGTTGACGACGCCATAGTTGTCGTCGAGGCAGTCATCCATCACCTTGAACATGGCATGTCGCCGAAGGAAGCAACAACCCAGGCTATGAAGGAGGTTACTGCTCCGGTAATCGGGATCGCACTCATTCTCTCGGCGGTATTCGTTCCCGTCGCGATGCTTGGCGGGCTGGTTGGAAGCATGTACAAACAGTTCGCACTGACGATCGCAATCTCGGTGCTGCTGTCGGCCTTCAACGCGCTTTCGCTGACACCCGCGCTCTGCGCGATGATGCTCAAAGCGCCTCGCCCAATGCGCGGGCCCCTGGGATCGTTCTTCCGCGGCTTCAACAAAGTATTCGAAGTGACGACGAACGGTTACGTAAACACGTCACGTTTGCTTGTCCGTCGCGGAATCCTGACGGTCGGCATCGTCGCGATTGTGATCGTAGGCGCCGGGTTCTTCGCCCGAGCGATTCCGGCCGGATTCATTCCCGATGAGGATCAAGGCATTTTCGGAGTCAGCGTTCAACTTCCGCCCGGGGCTTCCCTTGCTCGCACCAACGCGGTGCTGTCGAAAGTGGAAGAGATTCTCGCGAAGACTGAAGGCATCGATTCGTTTCAGACGATCGGCGGCTATGGCGTGGTAACAAACACCTATCAGCCGAACTACGGCTCGCTGTTCGCTCGGCTTCATCCCTGGGAGAAACGAAAGACCCCCGAGTTAAAGGTCAAGGGCATAATGGCGAAGCTGCAGAAGGAGTTCGCGGACATTCCGGAGGGAGTCATCTTTCCCTTCAATATCCCGACTCTTAGCGGATTTGGCGCGGCCTCTGGATTCAACTTTCTGATACAGGACCGTAGCGGCGCATTGACCGTCGCGCAACTCGGCGACGAAGCCCATAAGTTCATTACCGCGGGGAGGCAGCGGCCGGAGCTTGGCAATCTGTTCACCTCTTTCGACCCCAACTATCCTCAAGTCAAAGTCGATCTCGATCGCGAGAAGGCGCGCACGCTCGGCGTGCCCGTCGACCAGGTCTTTCAGACGATGTCCGCGGCGATGGGAGGGACGTTCGTCAACGACTTTAATCGATTCGGGCGGCTTTACCGAGTGTATGTTCAGGCCGAAGCGGCAAATCGGTTGAAGGCGGAAGACATTGGAAACATCTACGTTCGATCAAACACGAGCAAATTGATGATCCCGCTATCGACGCTGGTCACCATCAAGGACAGCGCCGGGACCGAGCTCACCACCAGATTCAACCTGCTGCGCTCGGTTGAGCTCCAGGGCGCGCCTGCGGCCGGGTACACATCCGGGCAGGCGCTGGCGACGCTCGAGCAAGTCTTCGCCGAGACGATGCCCAAGGAGATGGGCTTCTCCTACTCCTCGCTCTCCTATCAGGAAAAGATTGCCCCGCCGCCCGGACCGACTTTCATCATGGCCATTCTTTGCGTGTTTCTGTTGCTGGCGGCGATGTACGAGAGCTGGCGCTTGCCCTGGGCCGTGTTGCTCGGATCGCCTCTGGTAGGTTTGGGAGCTTTCTTCGGCGTCTGGCTCATGGGTTATGACAACAACGTCTACGTGCAAGTCGGCCTGGTCATGTTGATCGGACTGGCGGCGAAGAATGCGATCCTGATAATCGAGTTCGCCAAGGCGAAACACGAAGAGGGCTTGTCTCTCGAAGATGCCGCGCTCACATCTGCACGGCTTCGCTTCCGCCCGATCTTGATGACCGCCTTCGCATTCATTCTTGGCGTCATACCGCTGATGCGAGCCAACGGCGCTGGAGCCGGCGCTCAAAACGTCATGGGCACCGGAGTCTTCTGGGGCATGCTTGTGGCAACCGCGCTTGGCGTGTTCATCATTCCGGGCAACTTCACCTTCATCGAAGGCCTTGGCAGGCGAAAAAAGGATTCGGCCGTTCCGGCTATTCCACGGGATGAGATCCCCCAAACGCCCGGAGGCTTATCCGCGCCCGTGCCGGGAGGCGCAAAATCATGAGCCGGCGACTGATACTTGTTTTGATAATTGCGAGCTTGATGACCGCCTGCACCATGGGTCCAAAATATCAAAGGCCGAAGGTGCAAACCCCAAGCGTATATCGGGGTGTCGCCGACCCTTCCGCGCAACCCGACCCACAAACGCTGGCCGATACGAAGTGGTTTGATGTCTTCAGTGACGAGAAGCTCCGCGAGCTGATTCGAACGGCGCTGGTCAGCAACTACGACCTGCGCGAGGCCGTCGCCCGGATTGATGAAGCGCGCGCCAACTACGGCATCACTCGGGCGGATCAGTTTCCAACCATAGACGGCAGCGGGGATATCACTACCGAGCGCATTTCGAGGGGCGGATCCATTAGGTTGCCTGAGGTAGTGAAACGAGACCGCACTTTCGGAAGCGTCCTGCTGAATCTTCTCACCTTCGAGGTCGATGTCTGGGGCCGGCTCCGAAAAGCGACCGAAGCCGCGAGGGCCGATCTGCTGGCCAGCGAAGAGACGCGCAAAGCGGTCGTGATAACACTGGTGAGCGACGTCGCAACCGCCTATTTCAACTTGCGCGAGCTGGACTTCGAGCTCGAGATCGCAAAGCGCACGCTCACCTCGCGCCTGGAATCGCTTCGAATCATCAAGCTCAGACAGGAACGCGGCGTGTCGAACATGCTTGAAGTCCGCCAGGCCGAAGAGCTCGTCTACAGCGCGACTGAAGTGATACCGGCCAAAGAACAGGCAATCGAACAGCAGGAGAATTTTCTGAGCTTTCTCCTCGCGAGAAATCCGGCGGCCGTCGAGCGAGGCAGCAGCCTGACCGAACAGCAAATGCCTCCGCGTGTTCCGCCCGGTTTGGCCTCGGAGCTGATCGAGCGGCGCCCCGACATTCGCGCCGCCGAGCAGAATCTGGTCTCGGCGAACGCGCTTATCGGCGTAGCCAAAGCCGCGTACTTCCCGCGAATCACGCTTACCGGTTTTCTTGGGTTTGAAAGTGCACAGTTGTCGAACCTGTTCAGCAACTCGCGAAGCGTTTGGGCATTCGTGCCGCAAGTAACACAACCGATCTTTACGGCCGGCCGGCTCAAGTCGAATGTGCGATTCTCCCAGGCTCAACGTGACATATTCCTGATCAACTATGAGAGGACGATTCAAAACGCATTTCGAGAAGTATCGGATTCCCTGATCGCGTATCGAAAGGTCAAAGAAGTTCGCGGACAACGAGAGTTGCTGGTCCAGACGCTCACGGATCGTTCGCGTCTCGCTTACATGCGATACACCGGCGGAGTCTCGAACCTGTTGGAAGCGCTCGACGCGGACAGAAACCTCTTTGACGCCGAGCTTAGCCTTGCCCAGTCGCGCCGCGATGAGCTCTTGAGTGTTGTCCAATTGTACAAGGCTCTCGGCGGCGGCTGGCAACAATGAGGACTAGAAGACATGAAAACGCGAGAGGTAATTAAGAGAGCAGCGAGATTCGCGGAACCATTCCGTATCACTGACGGGGCCGGTTTTCGGCTTAAGGACATCGATCCGAAAGATACGCTCGATCTCAACGACGAAGACAAGCCCCGGGCAAAAGAAGCGCTTGCGATTGGTGTCGAAGCTCTCACCGAGTTGCAGGACGTGCTCTACGCTCAGAACCGGTGGTCATTGCTGCTGATATTCCAGGCGATGGACGCAGCCGGCAAGGACGGCGCCATCAAGCACGTTATGTCCGGAGTCAATCCGCAGGGATGTCAGGTCTTTTCCTTCAAGACGCCTTCCAGCCAGGACCTCGATCACGATTATCTCTGGCGCTGCGCGAAATGTCTTCCTGAGCGCGGACGCATTGGAATCTTCAACCGCAGTTACTATGAAGAGACTTTAGCGGTGCGCGTGCATCCCGAATTCCTCGAAAAACAAAAACTGCCCAGGGAAGTTGTTACCGACAATATCTGGAAGACGCGCTTCAAGGATATCCGCAACTTCGAGCGCTACCTCGCGCACAACGGCACGATAGTTCTCAAGTTCTTCCTGCATCTGTCGAAGTGCGAACAGAAGAAGCGTTTTCTCCAGCGACTCGACAACCCGGACAAGAACTGGAAGTTCTCCAGCAACGACGCCACGGAACGCGGGTATTGGAAAGACTATATGAATGCCTATGAGGAGACGATCCGCAACACCGCAACAAAGTACGCGCCGTGGTACGTTGCGCCAGCCGACAACAAATGGTTCACGCGGGTTGTGGTCGCGGCGGCGGTTATCGAAGCCCTGGCGTCGCTTGACCTGGAGTATCCAAAGGTCAGCAAAGATAAGTTCGAGGAACTCGAGGCGGCCAGGCGTGAGTTGATAGGCGCAAGTGCAGCGTAGAGGCACGATCGCCGTGCTGTCTCAAGATGGCGGACCCTGCAGCAATCTCAGCACCCTCAGCCAGGCTTTCCAGCTTCGCGCCGGGAATCCTCTGGCTTCGGTCTTACAAACAGGAATGGCTGCGACCGGACCTGATCGCCGGCCTCACGCTCGCGGCCTACCTGTTGCCCGCGGGAATCGGTGACGCATCCCTCGCCGGATTGCCCGCTCAAGCCGGAATATATGCTTGTCTGTTTTCGGGTCTGTTCTTCTGGCTCTTCTGCAGCTCGCGGCACACCGCGATCACCGTTACCTCGGCGATCTCACTCTTAATTGGTTCTTCGCTTGGCGAGCTTGCCAAAGGTGATGCCTCGCGTTTCGGCGCGCTGGCAGCATGCACCGCATTGATGGTCTCGCTGATCGCGCTCATAGCGTGGCTAATCAAAGCAGGCGCGATCGTCAACTTTATTTCAGAGACCGTGCTGGTTGGATTCAAGGCGGGAGTTGCTCTTTACCTGGTGAGCACGCAATTGCCAAAGCTGTTCGGTTTCGCGGGCGGGGAAGGCAGTTTTTGGGGTCGCAGCGCCCACTTTCTATCACATCTCGGCAAAACGAATGTTGCGGCCCTGACTATCGGAGTTGCTGCGCTTGCAGTACTCGTCTTGGGCAAGGTCTTTTTGAAGAACAAGCCGATCGGGCTCTTTGTCGTTGTCGGAGGTATTGCGGTCGCCTCATTAATAGGTCTCGATGCGCGTGGTGTGAAATTGTTAGGAGACGTGCCGCAAGGACTCCCGCCTCTAAGTCTCCCTCAAGTTCAGTTGTCCGACCTCAATGAACTGCTCCCTCTCGCGATCGCATGCTTCATGCTCGGATCGGTAGAGACGGCTGCTATTGGACGGATGTTCGCCGCGAAGCATCGCGGCAGATTCGACAGCAACCAGGAGTTTCTAGCCCTGGCCGCGGCGAATCTCGCCGCGGGACTCGGTCAGGGATTCCCGGTCAGCGGTGGCATGTCTCAATCACTGGTCAACGAGAGCGGCGGCGCTCGAACACCAATATCCGGTCTTGTCGCCGCCGGGATCATCCTGATCGTGAGCGTTTTCCTGTCGGGTTCACTGCGCAACCTGCCGCAGCCGGTGCTCGCGGCGATCGTGCTGGTGGCGGTGGCTGCGCTGTTCAATCTTTCGGAACTGCGCCACCTCTGGCACGCTGACCGCGCCGAGTTCACAGTCGCAATCGCGGCCCTGCTGGGCGTGCTGGGGACGGGTTTGCTGCGCGGAGTATTGATCGGGGCGATCATTTCGCTGGTGCAGCTGCTGCGTCGCGGATCGCAGCCGCACGTAGCATTCCTTGGCCGGATCCCGGGCACGAATCGTTTTTCGGATCTCAAACGAAACTCCGAAAATCAACCTGTTCCTGGTGTCGTGATCTTCCGAGTGGAATCAGGCTTGTTCTACTTCAACATTGAATATGTCCGTCAGTCCGTGCTTAACCGCGTGCAAAGTGAATCCATCACCCCGAAGCTGGTGGTTTGCGACCTATCGGCGTCGCCGAATGTGGATTTGCAGAGCGCGGCGGTCATTCGCGAATTAGCCGACGAGTTAGAAGGCTCGGCGATTCGTATCCAGGCAGTGGAAGCGCGCTCATCGGTAAGAGACCGCCTGCGTGGAGAGGGCCTCGACCTGAAGCTCGGCGGCATCGACCGTTTCCGAACCGTAGCCCAGGTTGTGGAGGACTTTGAGCGGCAGGACCCCCGCGGGCGCCTTCTTGCAGCCGGCTGATCCTTTTTGCGGTGG
>DASRIZ010000166.1:0-3277 GCA_035649735.1 Blastocatellia bacterium
TTGGTTGGTCACTGAATGCGACTGACACCTCTACGGCGCTCCTCGATCTACAGGCATCGTTGGATTAGGCTGCGATTTGTCGGATGATAAACAGCCGATCGGGCAAAGGACTCGAAGCCTGCTTCAGTTTGATGGCAGCTAACACATCGATTTCGAATTAGTGGGGAATCTTGAACGGTGGTGAGGCCTCGCCTATACTCTCTCTTCAATAGCGGAGGGGTATCCTAATGGTAAGGAAGCGGTCTTGAAAACCGCCGAGCGAAAGCTCTTGCAGGTTCGAGTCCTGTCCCCTCCGCCAATTTATTCGAAAGAATCGGCAGTTTTTTTGCACCACTTCTTCCTCCGCAGTGATAAAAAGCTTGCTATAGGAGATCTTTCACCTCACGCTTGATCTCGATTCGGGCGCTTTTAGTTCGGATACTTCATGTTCGACAACTTCTTAACGTGCCAGAGGTGCCAAATGATCCGCATGATTGTAGGTGTATTGCTCGTCTTGAATATTCCGCTCTTAACGCCGGCGGCGCTCAACGTGTATCCGCCCAAAGAGCAGAACCCAATCATAAAGTTGATCGACGATTTTGGCTCTGCCGACTGGCAAAAGGTTCATGTTGCTGAAGCTGTCTTGGAATCGCGGCAGGCGGAAGCAATACCGGCTTTGATAGCGCTACTTGACCGAGATGAGAAAGTGGAGCTTCTCAACACAGCTGATCTAATTTATCCAGGCGCTAAGCAGTTCTACGGTCACGGACGGATTCTCGACTATGACGTGGACTGGATTTCCGTGCGTGCGGGTTGGGCCCTTGAGGAACTAACATTTCAGCGCTTTGGTTTTCGAGAGGGCGTCATCAATGAGGCTGATCTGCTCAAGGCGGTTATCAGCCGACAGGGAAACGTGCGGCTTACGGATCCTTCGAAGACGCCGGACGTGAAAAAGGAAATCCGCGCTGAAGCCGTTTCGCGAGCGAAGAACTGGTGGCAGAAGTCCCAGAATTCGTGGAATAGGTTTGACGCGGTGCTCGAAGCCCTGCGCAGTAATGATCCGATTCGTCAACTTTGGACGCTGAATTGGATTCGGAATGGTAGAACGAAATGTGACGGCTTGACAGTTGAAAGCTTCAAGAAATCAATCGTTCCTGAAGCCGAGAGATTGTTGAAGTCAAACAACGAAAGGGTACGTGACCAGGCTAAATATCTTTTGGAAGACAAAAAGGGATGGTGGCTTAAGTACAAGACCGAACCCAAACCCAACTGAGGCCATGTAATACCTCCCGTTGTCGAACTCTGCGTGCACCGGAGCCGCGCGAGTTGGTTTCTTATGATGCGGTCCTGTTCCTCCATTGCTCTTGAATCAACGCGCGGCCCGGTGACGCCCGGCGTTAAGCGCGTCGCCTTTGGGAGGAGATAGTGCAATGAAAAAACATATCGGTTACCGAATTCTTGTTCTAATACTGGCTCTAGGGTCAGGCTTCCCTTACCCCGATGCTTCGCCTCAGGCAATCGCTGCTACATCAGATGAATATTCCCCTCGACTTCTTGACTATAACTTTCAACAGATGTCCATCGCCTCGGTTGTCCAAAAGATTGCCGAGACGGAATGCCTTAAGACCGTGTTCGATGATTCAGTCGCGGAATTTGTCAAGAACACCGAAATTAGGCTGAGGGTGATGAAATCTTCACCCATTCGTGCCCTTGGTATCCTTCTTGATTCACAGCAACTCAGCTATGAATATACTGGCGACCGGACCTTAGTTATCTTCAGAGGGAAAGCACCTGAGAAGGTGAAACTAATGGATATTATCTATCGGGACACGAATCTCATCACTTCGATCGAACAAATCAGCCAGTTGGCAGGATTAAAGATCAGCCTTCATAATTCAGCCCAGATGTATCGTGGCGCGCAACTCTCCATAACCCTTAACGGAATATCG
Organism: Blastocatellia bacterium; assembly: GCA_035649735.1. GTDB lineage: Bacteria > Acidobacteriota > Blastocatellia > UBA7656 > UBA7656 > Onstottus_A. Next base: position 1,929 of record DASRIZ010000166.1, read on the forward strand.
GTACTACGCGGGCTGGAACTGATTTTGAATTCGCGGCGGCTAACCTACGAGTACATTGATTGCAGCACAATCATAATCTTTCCAGATGAGTCAGTCCGGCTTACTTGATAGGAAAGTGCAGGAGTCTTGTTGCAGGGACGCTCCATGAACGGAGCCTAACAACAGCTGGATCGACCGCAGCCGCGCAAGCGAGTTCTTTGGTTTCCTTGTGTTATGTGTGCGGCCCGGTCATCCCTGGCGTTAGGCTGCATTGAGGCGACATGGATTTTCGAGCAGCGGTTCTGCCACAGTTCTTCCCTGCGCATTGGCTACAGGACACGCCTGAAATTGTGTTTGCAGACTTCCCGTCGCGAATTAGGATCGACTATATCGTGCGTGAAGAGGGGGCGTACTCATATCTGCTCAAGGAGCAGTTCTCCGCATCGGGACTGACCATTGAGGCACTCCATTCGTGTGCGTTGGGCAATCTCCGGAAGCTTCCGTCTGGCCGGATCACGTTTGCTAACGTAGCCGGAGGAGCCGAAGGGGTTATCTCCTCCGAGGACAATTTCGCAGCGGCGCGACTGCTCCTACCGGCCGTCCGTGCGGAGTTTGCCTCGCGCCTTGGTGAAGAGTTCCTGGCAGTACTCCCGCATCGCGACGAGTGTTTCTGCTGGAGTCAAACGGCTTCGTCTATCAGGCCGGCGAAGTCGATCGGGGCAGCGGCGGACTCTATGCCCATGGCGGCTCGCACAAGCGAACCGTTCGCTGGAATTCAGCGTGCGCCATGCGCTCGGTGAGGTCCGCTATCGCGTCGATGCTGCCACCCTATTGCACGAAGACTTCGCCCGCGCCGCCGTTGGGAGCGGACAAGCGCGATACCCGGGGTTCTCTGACGATCCGCTCGACGGCTTCCGCGACCTCGCGACGGATCTGGTTCGCTTCGGGTCTGTCTTCCTCGCCAGCACCACCGCGGAGTTTGCAGCGCTTGTCACGAAAGCCGAGCGTACCCGTCCGCCGCGCGGGTTTGCCGCGCTCTCTCCTGGCCATCACCCTGCTCGGCTGGGCCTGGGCGCACCTCAGGACGCGACCGGCGCGGAACGCTGCGCCGTGAGCGTGGGACCCGTCGATCGAATGTTCGCGACTCCGCCCGATAGCCCCGGCCAGTGTGAGCCGGGACTATCGGACGACCGACCGCGAGATCCACGTTTCTGTTACTGTCCCGAGCTCTCACCCAGGGCGACGAGAAGCTCGTCCAGCTGATCGAACGTCTCGACCAGTGCATCGGCTGAGCCCGTGCCGGCAGCGTCGAGCGCTTCCTTCGAAGGATAGCTCTCGCGCAGGACCACCAGCGTCTTGCCGCCCTTTTC
>DASRIZ010000167.1:0-12286 GCA_035649735.1 Blastocatellia bacterium
AAAGTGTTCCTGGGCCATAAGCAGATTCTCTTGACGCAGGTAAATCAGGCCGAGGTGATACAACGCGGCGTCAAATTTCGGGTCCATCTCGACGCAACGGCGCAAATGTCTTACCGCAACTTCGGTTCGGCCTTCCTCGAGATAAGCGCGGCCAACCAGGTAGTACATTTCAGCGGTTGGTTTCAGGGTGAGCGCCCGTTTCAAGTGGGTGAGCGCTTCGCGAACGCGACCCTCACTTGCCAAAATTCGTCCAAGGCCGTAATGCGCCGCAAACGAGTTCCTCCGAATCTTCAATGCACGGCACAGATGAAGTTTCGCGGAATCAAGATCGCCGCCGTCGCCGCATATCACTCCGAGCATCAAACGTGCGGTGTAATTATCCGCTTCCTCCAGGATCGCTCGCTCGAGATAGCCGCGAGCAAGCATCGGTTTGTTGATGCGGAAAAAGTGTTCGCCGACGAACAGGGCTAGAGTAACGTTTGCAGGATCAAGCACCAGCGCCTTCTCGAAGTATCGTATGCCGCGCTTTGCGTTACCTTCGACGAACAGATCGGCGCCGGTGTCCAGCAATCGAGTGAAGAGATCGAAGTTCTCTCCGCTAAAGCCGCTTAGCATGTTCTCGATGCGTTTATCGAATTCCTCTTGTTCACTAGCCTCTTCGTAATGTTCCGCAATTCGGTCGCGCCACAGCGTTTCGAGCTTTCCGCCTTCAACCGCGCCGCGTTCGGAAAGGTGCTCGACCAGAGCGTCCAGCATCGCATGATCGTAAAGACCGCTCGTCGCCTGACGATGAACAAGATCCAGCACCAACTCGAGCCGGTCTTGGGCGCGCTCGAGTTGCGACTCGAGCGAACTGATGCGTTCGAGCAGGTGCTCTTCGAGGGTTGGTCTCAGAAGGCTGTCGATGCCGCCGTACGCTGACGCCGTGCGAGTCGCCGTTATTACCAGCAGCCTTGCGCCGCAGACGACACACGACTCGCTATTGTAAGGATTCTCATGAGTGCATTGCTGACAGAGGATCATCTTGTTATTTACGTCTTATTAAACCGGTTCAATCTTTATCCGCAGGCTGCCTGTGAAATAGGCTCCGGCAGCCGATTCCACGTCTGGTTGCGTTGATTCTGAAGGAGCCTAGTATTGATAGAATCCTCTACCCGTCTTCCGGCCAAGCCATCCTGCGTCAACGTACTTCTTTAATAGTGGACATGGCCGGTACTTTGAATCATCAAAGCCATCATATAACACATTCATTATCGCGAGGCAAACATCAAGCCCGATGAAGTCGGCAAGCTGAAGAGGACCCATCGGATGATTCATACCGAGCTTCATTATCTCATCAATGGATTCTACTGTTCCCACGCCTTCGTAGAGCGCGAAGACGGCTTCATTAATCATCGGCATAAGCACTCGATTTGAGACGAACCCCGGCGAGTCGTTGACCTCAACAGGAGTCTTGCCTATGGCTTCGGTCAACTTTCGCGTAGCCTCAAACGTTTCGTCCGATGTTGCTATGCCGCGAATGATTTCCACCAATTTCATCACAGGCACAGGATTCATGAAGTGCATTCCGATGACACGATCGGGCCGCGATGTCGCCGCTGCGAGTTTTGTAATCGAAATTGAACTTGTATTGCTCGACAGAATTACGTCGGGTCTGGCGGTCGCATCGAGGCGTTTAAACATATCAAGTTTGACGGCCAGATCCTCGGTGATGGCTTCCACTACGAAATCAACGCCGGCCAGACCGGATACGTCCATCGTCGGCTTGATTCGCGAAATTATCGTTTGCTTTTCATCGAGTGACAGTCGCTGTTTGTCGACATCGCGCTGGAGGCTCTTTTCGATTGCCCCCAGGCCACGGTTCAAGAACTCGTCCGCTACATCATGCATCACTACCGAAAAACCGGCGCGCGCGGCGACCTGAGCGATCCCGTTCCCCATGGTGCCCGCACCGACGACGCCTATTGACTGGATCAAACATCCCTCCTTTCGCCCGACCCCAACCCGGGGTTCCGGCATGCGATTTCCAATTCTCTGTGTATCAATTTGTCACCAGCAAATCGAAGAGCAATTTGCACGCCTCACTCCAGGTTAGTGCTAGTTTTTAGGCGACGCCCCGCCTTTCAACGAAGTCAGATGCCGTCTGACGCTCTCTTTATCCGAGGCGTCCGACGGCGCAATCTCCAGATATTTTTCGAACTCCGACTGGGCCCGCGGAATGTCGCCCATCGACTCATACGTCATAGCCAGCCGTAGACGTATCGGGGCAAACCAGTGTGGAACGTGTTTTAGCGTTTGTTCATACATTACGCGCGCGTCCTCGAAACGCCCCTGCTCAGAGTAGAATTGAGCGGTATGATACCAGGCGACGGCGCGCGGCGAGATCTCGATGGAGCGAAGTAGCTTTTGCTCCCCAAGGTCAACCATCTTTCGCTGTCCATAAAGCAAACCCAGATTGAGATACATCGTAGCGAGATCGTGACGGGTCATAGGACCCTCGGGTATGGCCGCTATTCCGTCTTCCAGATACTTGCTTGCCTGATCAAGTTTTCCCGACATACGCGCGTAGTAACTGAGAGACAGGTAGGCGGCGGCGCACCGTGAATCGAGATCAAGCGCGGTAAGCGCCGATGCCTCCGCCTTGCGAGGCCACCCCGCTTCGTAATAGGAACGCGAAAGCGACGCGTGCGCAAGCGGCTCGCGCGGACTCACGGCAATGGTATTCTGATGCAGCGATAGTGTGTCATCCCATACGCGGTTTTGCCTGATAAGAATCGCTCCCCAGACCAGCACTAGAAGGACCGCAACCGCGCCGGCAACAATTCGATTTCGAGCGCCAAACCAATCCCGCCCGGCCAACCATTCGATGCCTAGCGCAATTGCCAGAGTTACTCCAAAAGACGGAGCATAAAGATATCGCTCCTGCACCAAATACGCCGGTTCAAATTGGCTCAGCGAGGCGAGCGCCGGGGCCAGCATGACGATGAACCATACCGCCCCCAGCCTGAGCTCTCTGGACTTAAGCCGCGCCACCGCCATCGCTACGAGTAGCAACAACGCAAGCGGAACAAGAAATAATGGGCTGACCGGTGATTCGACGAAATCGGTGCGATGCTGGTAGCTGTAACCCCAGGGAAGAACCATCAGCCCGACGTATTTCACGATCGCCAATGGGATCGTCAACAATGACGGTATCAAGGGGTAACGCGACTGTCCGGCGAAGTCCAACGCGCCCAGCGCTTGATAACGCATCAGAATGTAAACTGCTGTTGGTATTGCAAACAATACCAGAATCCTGGCAGCTCGAATGACTCTTTGCTTGAATGCCGTTTCACTCTCGAAGTAGAAAAGCTCGCAGTAGGCGACAACCACTGGTAGCGCGACCGCCGTTTCCTTGCTCAGAAGGGCAAGAAAGTAGAGCGCAATCGCGCAACCTAGAAGATATTTGGCGCCTCGTTTTTGAAAGCGCAGATAAAAATAGAATGTCGGCAGCAACAGCAACATCATGAGTGGGTCGGTGACGCCTGAGACCCATGCTACCGATTCCGCATGCGCAGGATGAACGGCAAACAAGGTTGCCGTGAGCATCGACACCCAGTTTCGTCCGGTGATCTCCTGGGCGACCACATACGCCAGCAGAGTAACGAGCGCGTGGATCAAGACGTTTACCAAATGCCAGCCCAATGGCGCGGTTCCAAACAAGGCATAATTAATGGCAAACAAAATGCTGAAAACTGGTCTGAAATAAAAGTCTGCCGTAAAAACAATATCGGTGGCTGTAAACGACCACACGCTTGTTGTGAATGCCGCCGGGAGGTTGCTGAGGCTTTTGATAAAGGGGTTCCCAAGCACTTGCTGCAGGTCGTCTGAAGCAAAGTAGTTCCACAGAGAGTTGATCGACGAGATCACTGCGATGATCACAGGCACTAATGCGTAGATGCCGCGACGAACCCCCCGGTTGCGGGCAAGCCTCGTCCTAATCGATTCGGGTTCAGTCTCAATCACCGCATTAGTCAAAGGCGCGGAACCTTTTAGTTCAGGTGTTTTGATGTGTTGTCGGCGTCTTTTGGACATGTCACCAGGAAGGCTGATTGGGCGCTGCATTCGATGGGGAACCCAATCCGTATTGACTTAGAGGAGCCAGGAGATGCATACCGAGACTCATTCTAAGCAGGCCGCTGTTCGAAGTGCAAGATTGACGCTGGCGGCCGAAAACCGATTCGCAGCGACAGTCTCGGTGAGACGCAGTTCTTGTTGGTACAGTTTGGGCATATAATAAAACAGGGTTTGCTCTGTCGTGTCTCTCACGCCGGAGAACTCGATGACGGGAGGAAGGTCTTATGAAGAGAACGGTATTTTTAAGTGTGTTGGTCGTGATTGCCTTAACCGCAGGTGTAAAAATGGGGACGGTCCGGTCGGCGACAGCGGCGGTCGGCTTGCTCGATGCTCTTCCGGACGGCACTGCGGTGGCCGTGATCGATTTTCAGAAGATTTCCGGGAGCAGCCTTTGGGCAACTATCAATGCTCAGGACAGATTGAAAAGCGAAATCGACAAAGCCCAATCTGAAATGGCTAACCTTGGAATTTCCTTGAGTGACGTACACACCGTCGCGGTCGTTTTTGCCGGGTCAAGTTTCAATAGTCCTACCGTAGCGCTTGCCGGCGGCTTCGAGCAGGCTGATCTTCTCCGGCGTTTACGCGCCAGCGGCAAGGTCAGTCTTACGTCGGAGAAATACAAAGGCCTCGAGATCTTCAAGGCCAAAGCTGTTGCTGCTACCGTTCGCTCGAAGGTTGAGCCAGGCGCCGCGCCGGCTCGCACCGGCAAAACGTCTGTAGCGAGTGATGAGACATCATTTGTCTTCTACGACGCGAGCACTTTGGTAGCCGGGAGTCCGGAGGCCGTTCGCGCATCAGTAGAAGTGAAGACCGGAGCAAAGCCGGGGCTGGCACAAAACAGTCAGCTATCGGACGCGCTCGCGCAAAACCCATCCGCCGCTGTGCGATTTGCGGTTTCGCTCACCCCAACGATAACAACCGGGTTGAAGTCGGCCGACCTGCCCGTCGATTTTTCATCGATCAAGATGGTATTTGGGACGATCGACGTTGGATCCGGCATTGACCTAAGAGCAACGCTGCGCACTGACAACGCCGAGAACGCCAAATCGCTATCTGAAAAACTCAACGCGTTGCTCACGATGGCGGGGGGGCTGCTTGGTTCGCTTGGCGACGCCAAGATGGCGCCCATCGCGGAAGCCCTAAAGACAGTAACCATCACCAGTACCGACAACGATGTCAAAATCATTGGTAACTTGCCAATGGAGTTGTTGAATAGCTTTTTGTCTTCGTCCGCGAAAAAGTGACTGTGCTTGCAAGAGGGAAACGCTGCTCTTTCTCGGGGAACTGCGTCTTATTGCGATCGCGTTAAGACATGAGAAGCAGTTCCTTGATCTCTGCAGCCAGAGAAGTGAATTGAATTGGCTTGGTAGTCGCCCGATCGGCGCCGGCATCAATGGCCTCTTTAGCGACGCCGTTTCCATAGGCGGTGATTGCCATTATCGGAGTGGTTTCGAACTCCGTTTGTTGGCGCAAAAGCTTTATCATCTCGATGCCGTTCAGGTTCGGCATATTAATATCGGTAATTATCAAGTCAGGATGTTCAGCCGCGGCGATGCTCAGTCCTTCATTGCCATCCTCTGCGGTTAGAACCGTAAACGCCTCCATCTCCAGCAACTTTGACATCATGTCTCGTGTGTCGTCGCTATCGTCGACGACCAGGATTTTTTGTGTCACGGTGAGGTCTCCCCGGCGAGCTTCTGTGAGCTCAAGTGTGCGTGCATAGTCAGTATGTTCAATCGCCGCTCCCTGGCTGAAGATGCGGTCTGAAAGCGACGCGAAAAGGCTGGGTTGTTAGAGAGAGTTCCGCGAGACACCGCGGCGTATGCACGGATGACCAGGCGTTCGCAGCGAAAGACTCGACAAAACCAAGTCGACGAGATGCGATGCCGTCAGTGATAGCGTATTCGCGATTCGCGGAGCGTCGGTTCGCGCGGTCGGTACCGCGGAGCATATTCAGGTTGCCCACTCTGATCTCCGTCACTACTCAAAGCAGTCCAACCGAAGGGGTACCGCGGATTATATTTAAACCGTGTTCAATTGTCCACGATCCAGAGAAAGGTGTGACGCGTTCCGTGCGTCATGCGTTGCAGGCTTGAATTAGGACACGACTGCGGTATAGTCTTGCCCGGCATATGGACATAGAAAGCAGGATCTCGGTGGAAGAGGCAAACACGGCGTTTTATCGCGCGCTTGAATCCGGAATGCTCGAGCGTATGGATGATGTTTGGGCACACGAGGATTGGGTGAGGTGTGTTCATCCAGGATGGGATTTGTTGACCGGCTGGATTCGGGTGCGCGAAAGCTGGGAAAAGATCTTTGAGAGCGGACAAAAGCTCAGGGCGATGCCTTCCGATGTATGGGTCCACATGGATGGAACATTTGCGTGGGTGACTTGCACCGAAAACATCACAGTGTTCAACGAATCGAGCTTTGATTCTGCGCTTGCTGCCGCTACCAACCTCTTCGTTCTAATAGATGGCCGCTGGCTCATGGTTCATCATCACGCATCACCCATCCCGATCGTGGTGCCTGATGGTTCTGCAGACACCATTCAATAGGCAGTCGATCCGGGGGCCCGAGCGAGCTACCGTCCAACCTATGCGTCTTCTATTCAGTTTTTTGGAATTAAATCCAGAATTTCATACGACCCGCATACATACCACGGTAAGGCCCCAGTTGAGCTTGCTCTAAATGCGATAAAAGCTCATCTTAGGGCGTGAGCGCCAGAAATCCGTCCTCTGGAATATTCTTTGCTCGATTCTGTTTCTGTCTCAATAAACAGTTCCGTACCAAGTGCTTGGACCACCGGTTCGTAATCGAACTATTACCCAGGCAACCATGACGCAAATCCTTCGCGAACAGTGGAGTGATCAGCTCGAACCCTCTTGCCCAAAAGCAGCAGTGCCTCCCCTATTGCAGCTTGTCGCCAAATCCTTACAGAAGCCGCCTTCGACCGTACAAGGTTCTAGACAATGGACTGTGTGGTGGGGTTGGATGAGCCGCCCGGCGAAGCTTCTGTATTTTAGCTTCCAATGATCTAAAACTGACAGGAGGACGCACATGAAGCAGCATACCTTCGTAAGGGCTGTTACATCAGTTTTTTTGTCGCTGATGATCGTCGCTTCGTTTGCAGTGCCCAGGGTGGCCCTGGCACAAACGGCAAACACCGGCGTCATTACAGGCGTGGTCAAGGACCAATCAGGTGCCGTGGTCCCTGGCGCGACCGTTAAGGCTATCAACAAAGGAACCGGGGCCGAGCGCAAGACCACAACGAGCGACTCAGGCGTCTATGAGTTGACGCAAATGGTGCCTGCCGAATACCGAGTTGAAGTCGAGGCCAAGGGATTCGCATTGTTTGCGGCAGAGCCAGTTACGGTCAACGTGCTTCAGCGAACAACCCTTGATCCGGATCTCAGACCGGCGGGCGCGACAGAGCAGGTTACGGTTACTGCCGAGGCTGCGGCGCTGGTTGAAATGGGAAAGACAGACGTCGGCGGAGTCATCAACCAAAAACAGTTGGAAAACTTGCCGGTCAACGGCCGGTCATTCGCGAGCCTGGCGGTGCTTATCCCGGGAGCGACTCTTCAACCCTCCTTTGACCCCACCAAAGCCCGAGTCGGAACATTCTCGGTCGGAGGCTCGACCGGACGAAATCTCAACATCACCATCGATGGCGGCGACAACAAGGACAACGCAGTTGGGGGAATCCTGCAAAACTTCACGATGGAAAGCATCCAGGAATTCGCGCTTTCCACGCAGCGCTTCTCCGCGGCCAATGGTCGTTCAGGTGGCGCTCTGCTGTCGGTAGTAAGCAAGAGCGGAACAAACCAGTTGCACGGCTCGGTTTTCGGGTTCTTCCGCGATGACAAGTTCAACGCAAACGCGCCGGCGTTGCTTGCCGAAGGAAATCCAGCCTTGTTTCCCGATCCGGCGGACATAATAAAACCTCCTTTTGATCGTCAACAGTTCGGCGGCTCGGTAGGCGGGCCGTTGATCAAGGACAAGGCATTCTGGTTCGGTTCGGTTGAGCATACCCGCGAACGGGGCAACTCGATTGTGGCCGGCGATGCGTTCCGCCAGATCCAGTTTCTCGAACCACTCGGTTACAAAGCGGTGCGGTTTCTGCCGCAACCGTTCGACGATACTCAATTCACGGTGAAAGGTGATTTTAATCCCAAAGATAATCACGCTTTCACGTTGCGGTATGCCGGCCAAAACAACGACGCGTTGAACGATCAGGCGGGATTTCTGATTGTTCGGACGGACTTGTCAGGTGGAAACAGGTCGCTGAATGATCTGCACAACCTGCTTGGGTCGTGGACCTGGACGGCAACGCCTCATGTCGTCAACCAGTTTGTGTATCAGTGGTCGACCTTTAACAACCAGATCCTGGCGACCACCGACTTGCCGCTGCTTATCTTTACCGACGGGCTTGCAGTGGGACGCAACGGCAACGTGCCTCAGCAGACACTTCAGCGCAAACACCAGTTCCGCGATGATCTAACGTGGAATCGTGGTAATCATGGATTCAAGTTCGGTATGGACTTTGTGTACGAGCCGGTGCTCGGCGGCCTGTTTGCGTTTAACTCAGCTCCGGAATACGACTTCAACCAAACTGCCGAGGAGACGGCGGCGTTACCGCAGGGGTTCAACACACCGGGTTCAGTGGGTGCGATATTTCTCTCCGGGGGAGACCCGAGGTTTGACCTGGTGGACGGCGCGAAGCAGTTTGCGTTTTACGCGCAAGACGACTGGAAGATCAGTCCCAGGCTTACGATGAATTTCGGAGTTCGCTATGACGTGGATATCGGTTTTGTCGATAGCGAACATCAGCAGAACAACCGGGTTTTTAAGGCGCTCCAGATCATAGGTCATCCAGTGGGAAGCAGATTGGTCGAGGATGACAAGAACAACTGGTCGCCGCGAATCGGGTTTGCCTACGACTTCATGGGCAACTCTCGCTCGGTCATCAGGGGCGGGTATGGAATCTACTACGATCAGTCGTTCCTAAACGTGCCGCTATTTGCGGTTCAGCAGGCAAACGAAGAAATCTATGCGACGGTGTTCGACGACTCAGACGGGCTTTCTTTTGCGTCGCCGCCGCCCGCGTTTCCAAGACCGCTTCTAAACCCTGTGGTCGGTCTGCCGGTGCGCGGCCGGATACTTGATCCTGATTTCGAATCGCCATATTCCCAGCAGTTCAACCTGGGCTACGCTCAGGAGTTGGGCAGGAATATGTCGATCGAGTTCGACTATACCCACATCCTCGGGTTGCACGAGTTCACGCAACTTGAAATCAACCCGCGGCTGGGCCCGCTCTTTGGGGACCAGCGAACAGCGCCCGCCCGAGGCCGCTTGTTGACGCCGTTGTTCAATGCTCACTCGGCCGAGATGATAGCCGTCTTCGGACAGGCGAACCCGTTCGCGAGAATAAGCGTCGCTCAGTCAGACGGACGGTCGCGGTATGATGCATTTACCGTGACGTTCAAGAAGAGGTATTCAAACCGATTCTTGCTGAACTCGCACTACACGTTGTCTCGCGCCAGGGCCTGGTTTGGGATCATCTCGGACTTCGGTCTACAGCCGCAGAATCCGTTCAACAAGTTCGATTCGGAAGCGGACTTTGGCTATCCGGGTGAAGACGAACGGCACAGATTCGTTCTCTCCAGTGTGATGGATCTGCCGTGGGGCCTCCAGCTGTCGCCCATTTTTCAACTTGCGTCGGCTCGGCCCTACAGCATATTCCCTGACCCCGGTAGCGGCGGCGCAGGTGATATCAATCGGGATGGCATCGTCAACGACCGCGAAACGCGTGACGGCAATGACCAAAACAAGTTGCCGCCAAATACCGAACGCGGAGACAAGTTTGCGCAGGTGAATGTGAGAGTTGGCTGGTCTCACAAGTTCACCGAGAATATGAAGCTTTCTGTGTTTTTCGAGGGCTTCAATATTTTTAACACCGCAAATTTTGGCAACCAGTTTGACGGTACGGTGGGTAGTCCGAACTTCAAGAAGCCAATAAACTTCTTCGGAGCGACCGGCTTCTCAGAACCTATTGGTATCCCGTTCCAGGGACAGTTCGGCATCCGCTTCAGTTTCTAATCAACCGGAACGGTTAACCAATCAAGGCCGGGGCGTCGCAAGCCCCGGCCATTTTGCGTTGTCGCAATCGGCACGCTTACGTTAAAAAGCAGTCTATGAGGCGCTCCTCATTAGCTCGAGTGGTGTTGCTGGTTCTCGCGATTCTGGTCGCCGCTGAATCTGTGCTTTCTCAAGGAGCGCACTCGCTTCAAGGCAAGGTCTTGATGCCAAACGGCACTCAGCCGGCGACCCCGGTCAAAATTAAGCTGACCCTCTCGGGACGGCCCGTGTATGAGACCTTCACCGATCTGAGCGGTCGGTTTTCTTTCACGGGATTGATTCGCGGTAGATACCAGCTGACCGCCGAAGGCGATGGACAAACCTTCGAGACTACTCGAGTGGATGCTGAGATTCTGGCCTTCGGGTCAGCTCCACAATCCTTCACGCAGAATGTCGTCTTGCGCCCTAAAGCCGGCAAGACTGTCGCTGCGGCAGCCGTGACCTCGATCGAGGCGCTTGATCCAAATCTGCCTCAGCCCGCGCGCGAGACTTATGAAAAGGGTCTCAAGAGAGCCGAGTCAAACAAACCCGAACAAGCGATCAAACTGTTTCTCGAAGCCATTGAAGCTTACCCGGCATTTCAATCCGCTCACGTGGCGCTAGGCGAACAATACGACAAGATCAAGCGATACGCAGAAGCGGAGTCCGCCTACAAGAGAGCCGTCGAATTGAAGAATGAATCCGCGTCCGCTCAAGCTGGACTCGGGGTCGTTCTCGTGAAACAGAAGAAGTATGCCGAAGCTATTCCTCCGCTGAGACGGAGTGTTGAGATAAACAATCAGTCTTCTGTGCCACATCTTTTTCTCGGGTTTGCGGAGATGATGACCGGTGATTATGAAGCGGCAGAAAAGAATCTGTTGCGGGCGTATGAGATCGGAAAGCCGACGGTCGCTCACATCTATCTTGCCAACCTCTACGAACTGCAGCGCCGGCCAGCGAAGGCCATCGATGAACTGCAGGCTTTTCTCAGGGAAAACCCGGAATCGCCAAGCTCCAGTCAGATCCGAGAGGCGATCGAGAAACTCCGCAAACAGATCCCAAACAAGAAATGAGGCACTTTGACCGGCCGGCGTAAGGCGGTTCGGTCAGTCGCGATAGGCGGGGCAGCGGGTTCAAAAATTTGGAAGAAAATCCAGATTTTCATATAGCTATTCATCAATCCCGGCTCCCTTGCGACTTCTTCGATACCTAAATGGGGGAATGCCGGGCGTTAATCAACCCCGGGGAGCGGCCGCCAGGCTGGAATGTCGCTTGCTGTTATCTATCTGCCTCATAATCCTAAGCAAGAAATTTACAAGGGTCCCAAGGGTTTTTGGCTCCAACGGGGCAGCAGAACGTGCGCCGCGAGAGGCGTCCACGATAGCCACCTCGATACTCTCAATGGCACGGAACGGCAGGAGTTGACCAGGATCATCGGACACATGGCGGATTTGGACAAGGTCACCAGCGAACGTCTAAACCTCAACGTGCATTCTGTGCAATCTCACAACTTTGGCTGCTTCATTCGAAGTCAGAAGTTTTGATAACGAGTCAGGAGTAGCGGCCTGTCGTATTCACTGATGAACGATAGATTTAGAAATCATCACGAGGAGAAGAACATGACAAAATTCGGATTGACAAAGAAGAGTTTCCGAATCTTCGGAAGCTTTATGCTGCTTGCGGCGATGGTGCTCGGACCATCCGCATCTGCGTTTGCCTCGCTTGCGCAGGAAAATACCGGCAGCATAAAAGGGCAGGCGAAGGATGAAACCGGCGCCGTTATTGCGGGCGCAAAGGTTACCGCAAACAGCCCGGCCCTGATTCGCGAGCTTGATACAATGACCGACGCCAACGGCAATTATCAATTCCCGTCGGTGCCGGTAGGCACGTACACCCTATCGGTGACGCGCCAGGGTTTCAAAAACGTAAAGTCAGAGAACATTACAGTCCAGCTTGGAAAGACCAGCACGGTGGATTTCGATCTGCCTGCGGGCAACGTCTCCGAGTCCGTAACCGTGACGGCTGGCGGGACCGAGACGATAGATCTGAC
>DASRIZ010000168.1:0-7284 GCA_035649735.1 Blastocatellia bacterium
GATGGCTTCATGCGCATCCGTCACTTCGGCTTCTTAGCCAACCGAGCCAAGAAGCACGCCCTCGCTCAATGCCGCAAGCTTCTGAAACTCGATGCGGCTTTGCCTGAAATCCCTAAAAAATCAGCCCACGATCTCCTACTCGAACTTACGGGCATCGATCTGAACCGCTGTCCTTCCTGCCATCAGGGAACCATGATCGTCGTCGCAGAACTGCCACCGATATCAGCAAGCCCGTCTCAATGGGATTCTTCATGAGATCCAAATGCTCTTAAACCATTTATCTCTCAACCTGATGTCTTGGCGGGGGTGTATCTGCCGGCGCGAAGAAGTGGCTGTGAAACCCGATTGCATCGTGGTAATCACGCAAAACCTACCAGCGTCGAACTCAACCTTCACCGACTCACCATTCTATCACCCTTCAAACATCCCTCTGTGCGCTGCTCTGCTGCTTTCAAATCCCCATAGCCGCAGCTTGCGTGCTGCTCCGCGGTTTAGTCCAACACGTTTTATCCCCCCGTTGCGCTTGCCAGAATATTTTGGAGCTTGATTGCCTCCAGGCTTTGGGGATAAAACGCTATACGTTTAGACGGAAAAGATATTGCGGAAACTCTTCAAAGGATATGTCATACTCGAGACGATTTTTGACATCGTCTTCGCCGGCTTCCTTCTTTTTGTCTTGCGCGCGCTGGTTTACTATCGAGAGCTTTACCAGAATCCGTTCTACTTGATTATAGCGGCCGTGATTTTCGTCGCATTGCTAGTCGGCTTATACAGAACGATACGAGACCTCGTGAATCTCGAATGAAGCAGGAACGGCAGGTCGTCCGGAACGGACAGTTTATTGTCGGAAGATTCCGTCCTCTGGCTTTTTGTGACCATGCACCGTCTAACCCGCGGCTTAAGACTGATGTCGAGAACGCTCGCCTTTCAGGCTCGCTTATTCGCCACGGCTTAGCCGCATGGCGTTATGCCTAAAGGGAAGCGCGCCAATGAAGTTGATTCGGATACACTATTTGGATGCTTCAGCAATCGTGAAGCTTTTCATTGCTGAAGAGGGAAGCGACAGGCTGCAAAGATATTTCGGTGAAGAATCAAATTTCCATGCCACATCGTTTTGTTTTGCTGAGGCACTTGGAGCTTTGAAGGTCAAGCGCTTTTACAGAAAAGAAATATCTGACGAGCAATATTTTTGTGCGTGCGAAGAACTTCTCGCTTATGGCGCCGATAACACAATCGAAATACAAGATGTAGAAATAAAGGACCCTATGGTCTTTGGCGAAGTTGAAAATCTGGTCCGAAAATACCAAGAAACTATTGACGTCTCGGATGCGTTCCAAATCGTCTCTGTGAAGCGCAATTACTTTTCTCGGTTTGAGTGCGATTCAAAACCCATCCTCATCACCGGTGACAAAGCCCTAGCAATCGCGGCGCGTCAAGAGGGAATTCGGGTTTGGGATTGCGTTAATGAACCTGAGCCAACTGAAGTATTGCAGGCATAACATCCGGCTTGAGGCAGACCTTCGGACCCGCTCGCGAGTCTCGCGGACCGCGGCTTCTCAGCCTTATCGTTAGGTTTCAAAGATACAATGGCTTGACTCAAGTTGTGGTATGAAGTATCGTCATACCACGAGGTGACTTGTGGCAAGATCCAAAGTTGCAATTTCTTTAGATGAATCCACCCTGGACCGCCTCGATCAACTGGTTAAGAAACAAGTCTTCCCCAACCGTAGCCAGGCCATCGAGGAAGCCGTTACGGAGAAGCTCGCGCGGCTAGAGAAAAGTCGTCTAGCCCAAGAGTGCGCCAAACTTGATCCTACCTTTGAGAAGGCGCTTGCGGAAGAAGGGCTTTCCGAGGACTTGGCGGAATGGCCCGAATACTGAGAGGTGAGATCCGCTGGGCCGACTTGAATCCGGTACGGGGGCGCGAACAAGCAGGACAACGTCCAATTTTGATTCTGAGCCAGGACGTTTTCAATGAACGCTCCGGAACGGTGATTGCCGTTGCTCTCACGAGTCAGCCTCAACGCGCCAGCTTTCCTTTAACGCTCGAACTTCATGCGAAGGGGCTGCCGAAAAAGTCATGGGTCAAAATCAGCCAGATCCGCACGCTCGCGGTTGAAAGGATAGGAAAGATGATTGGTCGAGCATCTCCGGAGGAATTGGCTCAGGTCGTTGAAGGATTAAACGAGATTATCGGAACCTAACAAGCGGCTTGAGCCGATACCGGCTCAGCCTTGGCGTTGGGCCGACTGATAGGACCAGAACCGAGGACTATTTGTGAGGGAGCAGAAGTCTATCCCTGAGCTGATCGAGATTCTGCGCAAGGGCACGGAGCACTTAGTCAACATGGCCAAGGGCCTTGAATTCCCCTGGAATCCCAGGCTCGACGATCCCAGAAAGCTGCACAACATGTATGCCCGCAACCTGATCACGTCCTACGTAAGTAAGTTCGCGGATCTGTCCAATGGCGTGCTCTTCGCAATCGAACAGCAGAACTTCCTCATGTACGCCTTGTGTGGTCGCGCGCTGCTTGAGACGACCGCGATCCTTCGTTACTACCTCGTCGAGGAATACAAGCCTCTGTTCGACAAGGGTCAGCTCAGTAGAGAAGAGATGCGCCGGCTTATCGAGCTCGACGACCGGCATCTTCGTGGCGGCAAGTTCGACTGGGAGTCTTTCCTTTTCCAGCGGTACTCGAAGCTCAGGAGCGACGCCGTGGCCCGGCTCCAGAGCAAGGGCAAGAAGGCCAAATCACCCGATCCTGAAGCGCTGCCCCAGCAGGTCAGAATCGGCCTGTGCGTTGAGAGCTGGGGCCGTGAGACGCCCGAGGTCCTGGTCGCGTACAACCTGTTCTGCGACCTTGTTCATCCGAATATCGGAAGCACGTTCCTTGTCGCATCGACCAGCGCGGCCGGACTCTACTTTTCACGGTTCCGTGGAGAACCCGTCGGACGCCAGATTCTTGAGCAGAGCCTTCCGATCCTGCTGTCGGCCAGCCATCGGACATTCAGCCAGTATCTTGCGGTACTGATGGGAACGATCTGGCAGGACGATGAGCTGCCGAGTTAGTGAAGCGGCTCAACAACCGAATGGAGCCGTCGCGCCCCTCGTACCGTGCGGTCATGTTGGCGCGACACGCGGCTCATTCGGAAGGCGTTGGGCGGCATGGTGAGCGATGAACAAATGCCACATCATCGAAGAGATCAAGCGCACAGCCGTTGCGAACGGCGGGAAGCCTCTCGGACATAGAAAGTTTTCGACGGAGACAGGGATTCAGTACGCCGATTGGTACGGCAAGCATTGGGCTAGATGGAGCGACGCGCTTCGCGAAGCCGGATTCGGTTCCAACGCGATGCAGGCGGCGTACGACGAGTCGTTGGTCTTTGACAAGACGATAGAGCTGATTCGGAAGCTAGGCCGCTTCCCCGCGATCAGTGATCTCCTAATGGCCCGCCGTCGCGACTCCGAGTTCCCGAGCGAGAAGACTTTCCGACGCTTCGGTTCGAAGGAACAACTTGCCGCCCGCATCGCTGAGTATTGCCGCGAGAAGCCAGGTCATGATGATGTGGTCGGCTGGTGTGCCGAAAGAGTTAGCGCTCGGCCCAAAATGAGCGAGGAAGATGCTGAAGTCCCAGATCGTGAAGAAAAAATAGCAACGGGTTTCGTGTATCTAATGAAATCCGGCCGTCACTACAAGATCGGACGTACCGTTTCAGTCGGAAGTCGCGAACGACAACTCGCACTAAAGATCCCAGTACCCCCAACAACTGTCCACACCATCGAGACCGACGATCCCTCTGGAGTAGAGGCATACTGGCATCGCCGTTTTGCAGAGAAGCGGGGTGAAGGCGAGTGGTTCGATCTATCGCCGAATGACATAAAAGCATTCAAGCGATGGAAGAGAATCGTCTAGTGCCGCCCAACAGGCCATTCGAGACGGACCTTCGCAAGCGGGCTTCGCCCACTTGCTCGGCCGCTCAATGGTGGCGTTATACGGCGTCGGGTCAAGCCGCTTGAAATTTGTCTGCCTGGAAGGAGGCCGAAATGGAGCCGAATGATGCTACGCCAGTCATAGACTTTCACTCACACTTCCTGGTGCAAGACGTGTTCGACCAATGCCATTGCCATTCGCCTGCTAGCGGCTTCGGACATCATCAGGCGCCCGCCCACCTCGTTGCGCTCTTCGAGAAGATGAAGAATCCGCGCTTGGTGATCGAAGACATGGACCGCCTTAAGATTGACATGAGCGTATTCTCATCGGCGACCGTGATCGAGCCTACGTCGTGGACTGAACCCGCAGTCGAACTTGAACTGATCCGACGACTGAACGATACGGTCGCCGAATGGGCGGCACAATCTCCACGGCGCATCATCGGAAGTTTTGTCCTACCCCTGCAGGATATGGATTTGGCGCTCCAGGAACTCTCGCGCGCCGTTGGATTGGGTCTGAGGGTAGCGAACATTCCGTCTGAGGTTCGCGGTATCTATCTGGGAGACCGCAAGTTTTGGCCGTTCTGGGAGGCGGCGCAGGATCTCGGTGTGGTGTCCTTCATGCACCCGGAAGGAGGAAAGTGCGCATGGTTTCAGCAATTCGGCATGTGGAATTCGATCGCTCAATCGTTGGGAAGAGGCGAAGTTCATGGTCTCCATGATTTACGAGGGCGTCCTGGAAAGCTTTCCAAAACTCAAGGTCGTCGTTTCTCACGGTGGAGGGTATTTTCCACACAACATGGGCCGGCTAGACCGCAACGTGAAAAACGCGCCGCAGAGCATGAAGAACATAACTCGAAAGCCCAGCGAGTACCTTAGAAGCGTTCACTACGACACCTGCCTCTTTGATCCAAGCGTACTGAGCAGCTTGATCAAGATCGTAGGATCCGACCGTTTGGTTCTTGGGTCGGATTATCCTGTGGGCGAACCCGACCCGATCGGCTTCGTAAGCCGGTGTCCTGACATCGGAGATGCGGAAAAGCGCATGATTTTGGGCGGTAAGGCAGCTGAGCTAGTTGGCGGCGTCAATTGAACATTTCCTTTTGCCGATAGCGAACCCTTCACTGGACGAATGAATGATGCCGCATAACAAACGGCTTGAGACAGATCTTCGGACCCGCTCGCAAAACTCGCGGGCCGTGCCTGCTCAGCCTTCGCGTTAGCCGAAGAGCAAAAAGTGGCGGTGGCAGAGAAACTGTAAAGGTGGCATATTTGGATTTATGAGCAAGCCTGCGCTAAACATAAACGACCTGAGTCCTGAAGAACGTCTACGTCTGATCGAGGAACTATGGGACAGCCTCAACGAGAGGCCGGGAACTGTTCCGCTGACTAACGCGCAGCGCGAGGAACTTGACCGGCGACTTGACGATCTTGAAAGCTCGGGACCTGAGGGTATTCCTTGGGACCACGTTTTGGAGCAGATCCGCTCTCGGTCTAAGTGAAGCCGCCGATCTTCCGGCCTGCTGCCGCCGCGGACGTTGAAGATGCCTACCGATGGTATGAGGATCAACGAGCCGGTCTTGGTGACGATTTTCTTGCAGCGGTGAGTACCGTCATCGAATCTTTGATAACATATCCTGAACGCTTTCCTGTTGTTTACCGTCAGACGCGTCGTGCAAATTTGCGGCGTTTCCCGTACAGCCTTTTCTACCGGATTATTGACGATCAGGTCATAGTCGTGGCTTGCATGCATGGACGCCGACACCCACGACGGTGGGAATCTCGCAACTAATGGGCTAACCAACGGCTTGAGACCGCCGCCGGAGCGCGGCTCAGCCTTGAACGGTTGAACGTTCGGCGGCACATTGTGGTGAGCGTGCCATGATCGAAGGGACAAAGAAGAAACTCCGGGAAGCAGGTTTCTTCCTCCAACGCTAGTCGAAGAGGAGCGTCACATCTATCGGCCCGAGCCCGAGGCTCGCGACTTTTATCTGAGTGCATTTCTGTCCGCTGCACGTAGCGTGGGAGACTTTATTGGTGTCGAGGAAGGGGAACGGTATCGCGAGTGGTTCGAGCATCGGAAACTTAGCTTATCCGACGAAGAGCGAGACTTGCTGAGATTTACGAACGATCAGCGAGTCCAAAGCGTGCATATTCGTGGTCCGAACGTGCAGGCAAATATCACTCATGCCCCCATTCACGAACTGCAAAGGGAGCTTCATGAAAGGGGTGGATCCTTGGAAATCCGTGCGGGCGGAGTACCCGGCTCTCCTCTGCCGCTGCCCAAAGTGGAAAAGTCGACCCTCAGCTTTTCTGAACTCCCTGACTCCAACGTATCGGACGTATGTGGCCGCTATCTGGAACTACTTGCGCGTGTTCTCAGCGAATATGAGCAATTCGTTGTCGCAGATCATCCAGGCGCCGCCTAACATCTGCATGAACCAGAGCGCCCAACAGCTCTGCTGTCGGGTTCCCGCCGCGCTTCACGCGAGGGCGCCCGGTTACGCGGGACGTTAAGCCGGCCGAAAGTCAGGGCGCCGATGGTGGATTCGATCAGACGCAAAATACTGAAAACGGGCGCTGCGGCAACGGCGATGGCCGCAGCTCGGCGAGTGTTTGGTCAACAAATTTGTAAGGAGGAGCTACCATGTCGTTGTACGAAAAAGGCCCCGTTCGCATCTCCTATGAGGAGGCCGGTTCCGGCTTCCCGTTGCTGCTCATTCCCGGCGGGGGATTGAATTCGACGATCGCCGGCTTGAAACGCGGCGGGCCTTTCAATGCGATCGAGGAGTTCAAGGGAGAATACCGCTGCATTTTCTCGGACATGCGCAATGCCAATGGCGGACAGTCCTCCGGCCCGCTCGAGATCGACCGGCCGTGGGATGCCTATACCGATGACCATATCGGTGTGATGGATCACTTAAGAATCGACAAGTTCATGGTGATGGGCTTCTGCATTGGTGGTCCTTTGGTTTGGAACCTGCTGAAGCGGGCACCCGACCGTATCGTCGCAGCCGTGCTGGCGCAGCCCAGCGGATTCCGGCCGGAGCTGCCCAACCACTCATACGAGAACAACATGAATGGCTGGGGTCCGGAATTGGTCAAGCGCCGGCCCGACATCACGATGGAGATGGTCGACAAATTCCTGACCAAGATGTACCGAACCAACGCCGACTTCGTCTGGACTGTGACACGCGATTTCGTGCGCAATTGCCGGACGCCCGTATTGATCTTGCCGGATGATACCCCGCCGCATCCGTACGCCGTCGCCATGGAGGCCGCGATGCTCGCGCCGCAGGCAGAAGTGAGCATGTTTCCATGGAAGGAGCCGAAGGAGCGGATTCCCCTGGCGGT
>DASRIZ010000169.1:0-6893 GCA_035649735.1 Blastocatellia bacterium
GAAACCACGGACCGTCTTGGCACCCACCACACGGCTCCGAATTGCGAGCAATGCAATCCGATATCGCACTTCGAAGGCTGGCTGGTCGGGCGCGGAACGGAAGCATTCCCAAATCACACGCTGAGAGCGTTCATCGTCGCGAGAGGAACAGTGCCTTCTCCGACGCAGGCTTCGATGGTACTGTCGGGAAACATTACTGGAACGTTAGTCAAGTGTCCGTAGTCTGATGGTTCTTGCTGAAGGCGACCTACCTGACGCAAAACGGGCGGCGCAGATTGAATCAAGCGCCGCCCGAAAACGTGCCTTTTTGATTGTTAGTCTCGACTGTGGGTGCAAGGACTCAATTCGTCTCGGGGGAGTCTATCTTCCCGCTCACCTTCAGAACCGAATTGCTCCCGGAGCTTGCTACCCAGATGTTTCGTCCGTCAAAGAGAGCCGCCGATGGGCCTCTACCAACAGCGAAGCTGCTTACCACCGACCCAAAGCGCGGTTCTAACTTGGTTATTGTGCTGGTTCCGTAGTTGGATACCCAGATGTACCCGTCGGCGAAGGTCACACCGGTCGGGCCGTCTTCGACTGAGTACGTATCGAGGATGGCTCCATCGCTGGACTGTAGCTTCGTCACGCTGCTCCCATAGAAGTTAGCCACCCAGATGTTTAGCCCATCGAACGCGATACCAATGGGCCTGCTGCCTGCGTTGAAGGTGCCAAGGACGTCTCCGGTGCTCGAGAGCAGCTTAGTCACGCTGCCGCTTCCATTATTAGTCACCCAGATGTTGGCTCCATCAAAGGCAATGGCCATAGGTTGCGGGCCGACTTTGAAAGTCCCAAGCGTGGCCCCGTCGCTAGCCCTAAGCTTGGTCAGGTCGCCGCTTTGTTTATTAACCACCCACACACTGGCTCCGTCATAGAGCAACGCCGTGGGTTGTTTGCCCACTCGAAAAATCCCTAACAGAGCCCCGTCCGACGCCCGCAGCTTCATAACGGTGTTCTCGAAAAGATTCGCTACCCAGATGTTGCTTCCATCATAGGCAAGGGCAACTGGGCGCTGGCCGACGTCAAATTTACCGAGCTCGACCCCATCTTTGGCTCTCAGTCTTGTCACGGTATTGCTCATGCGGTTTGCAACCCATATGCTGCTTCCATCAAATGCAATCGCGTCGGCACCTCCAGCAACACGAAAGCTTTTCCGCATCGCCGGCGCCGGCTTGTCCTCGCGGGCGGCTTGCTGCGCCTCAGAAATTGCGCCGCCCGCGGCGAGCACCGAAGCAACCACGAGGAATAGAGGAATGAATCCTCTCTTCAAATCAGGATTCTCTTTCATCTTCGTCCTCCTTTGTTTCAAAGTTTCTCAACGTTCACCTCATGGTTAGCCTTTCGGTGGCTTTTGATTCGTTTCGTCCATCCAGAGAATGGACTCGGCGATCCATGTTGGCTTCGCCTTTCCGGGAACCATGCCCCACCACTCGCGTCGCTCGTTCCCGTACTTTACCATGCCGATATGGTTCGCCTTGTCTTTGTCCAGCTTGAGGTTGCCGGTCGAGAATCCCAGACTTCGCCGCAGACCTTCGATGTCCTCCGGCTTCCCGGTGAGAAACGTCCAGCCCGGCTTCACACCGTGCATCTTCGCGTAGTGTTTCAACGCCGCCGGCGTATCCTTTTCCGGGCTGAGCGTCAACGAGTACATGAATATGTCCCGCCCTATGCGGTTTCCGAGAATCTTCTGGGCTTTGACAAGGTTAGCGGTGATTGTGGGGCAGATCCCCTCGCAATCCGCGTACATGAAATTGATGACTACGATCTTGTTTTTGATCAAGTCATCGTAGAAGCGGACCTTCTTTCCTTCGTGCGTCGTCAACTCCACGTTGGGGAAATAGCGCTGCCTTGTCACATCGCGCGATTTGTCATCGCGAGTGGATGCCCGCGCCACAAGCCCGCCGGCGAGGGGGGCTGCCGCCAGCGCCCCTAGCATACTCCTTCGATTCATTCGTGCCATGATGTCTCTCCTTTCTCCACATCTCACGTTGCTGTCCGTGCACGACTGTGAAGCCATGCCGACGAGGCGTCACGCTAGTGATGGCCGCAATCAGTCTCGTTGTTATTCCCGGTAGTGGGATCTATATCGAACCTTAGCATCATCGCGTGGTCCTCGTGGATCGTGTTGTGGCAGTGCATCGGGTAGCGGCCGACGAAGTCCCGGAAGCGGAAGAACAGCTCGACATCGTCGTTCTCACCCAGCCTCACGACGTCCTTGCGGCCCCTCTCGATCAACGTCGGGGTGTTCCGGTTTCGTTGCACGATCTGGTGCTCTTCGAAGTGAATGTGGATCGGGTGCTGCCAGTTAAAGCCACCCTCGAGCTTCCAGATCTCAGTGTCGTTGCGCTTGACTTTGAAGCGGATATCGTCGCAGGCAAAGACTTCGTCGTTGATGACCCACTGTCCATTCTCCCGGTCGAACTTGAAGCACCGCTCCCGGTCCTCCTGCTCCCGTGCCGGAACAGCATAGAAGCTGGGGTTGGTCGCCGGGTTTACACTACCATCGCTCACGGAGTCGGAAGTCACTCGGAACTCGAGCACCTTGTTCCCCTGACTTGCTGAAACGATATTGTCCGTCGGTCCCGCACCGTCGCATTGTTCGAGGCGGTTGTTGATATACAACGTGGTCCCAGGAGCGAACGTCGAGAAATCAATAATCACATCCATGCGCTCGGCAACCGCAATGCGGACGCCGTTATTCGTCAGAACAGGGTTTGGCAACAGATTGCCGTCATTAGCGATCACCCAGAATGGATGGTTCGTGTTGTCCTGCTTAGTGATATAGAACTGGTAGAAGCGCGAAGGCCCGCCGTTGAGCCAGCGGAAACGATACCTGCGGCGCTTGACGTTGAAGAACGGCTGAATCTTCCCGTTGACAAGAAACTTGTCGCCCAGGATACCGTCTCGATTAGCCAGGTCGAAGACTAATTTCCCCGGAGTCGGACCGTTCAAGGGGTCAAAATTCTTATCGTTAAACATCATCGGAATGTCGAACTCGGGAAATTGGGGCAGACGAAATCCCGTCGACTCGTTGCCGGTGTCAAACTGATTGAACAGCAGGTAGAAACCCGCCAATCCTTTGTATACGTTCTGGGCGGTGAAGTCGACGCGGTGGTCGTGATACCACAGCGTGCTCATCGACTCGTTTATGTCGCCGGTGGGCGGGTGCGTCGACGCGAAACCGGCCAATACGTTAGGATAGTGCTGGTCGTACCACTTCGTTACTCCAAAGAAGTCGCAGGGGAAGCCATCACTCTCGGACGGGGTATGGCCGTTGTGCAGGTGAGTCGAAACCGACTGGATTCCAAAGCCGCCGTTATTGGCCGGCAGGTCGTTGAAGTTGCGAACGAGTATCGGCTCGCCATAATTGGCGACATAAGTCTGACCCGGAACGGTGCCGTTGAACGTCCACAGTTTTTGCACCGGAAGCTGCGGATGCACAGAGATGTCCGCTTCTCTTTGGTGGACTTCATAGTACTTTTGCGGGGGAAGCGTGGTGAACGCCTGATGATCGCGCGTGCGGCCCTCGCCGGCAGCAGTGTTTGGAGCTTGCTGGGGCAGCGGCCCGGTCAAAGCATCCGCATTGGCAACAGGCTGCGCGATCGGCGGGATGGGCATCGCTTCGACGTACGGCGTAGTCGGCGGACTGACCGGCTGCCCTCCCCCACCGTAGAAACCAAAGCAGTTACCGCCGAACCCGCCGCCACCGAATTGGGGAGCGCGGGCGCTCAGTCCATTCTTGGGTATCAAAAACCCGGCGCTCGTCAGCAGTCCCATTCTCATCAGGTCGCGTCTGCTGAGCTGGGCTGCTATTAGCTCGCGCCTGTTCTTGGCCGCGTCCATGATCTCTTTCTCTCTTCTTCTGTTTCTCTTCGAGATATTTGACATCTCAGATCCTCCTTTGTTGGCAAAGGCGGCAATCTGCCTTTAAGGCAGATTGTCTGGTTAAATGTCAGAATGTGCTTATTTGCTCGGTCTTTGTGCCGAGCTCGCATTGAGGCCGAGTGCGCCGTTACACGCGTGGGTTGTGACATACCCAGGTACGCCGTTTTAAAAGTAAGCCAGCGCAGACACCCGGGGTTACGAACAGCGCGAGTGAGTCAGCGAAACGGACAGACGGGATACCGTCAGCCTGAAGGGCAAACTTGTCAGCCTGAAACCAGTCTCATTCGGCTATTTCCGCTGACGAATTAGCTGAATCCCTATTTCCGCTGACGAATTAGCTGAATCCCTAGGTCAAAAGAAGCGAATGTATATAATCCTACTGACTAGTCGGTGTCAAGAAAAAGTCTACACGAACTGGAAGAGTATCACGCATCACCGAACAAAGAGCACCCTTGGCGATCGATGTTCCATTGCAGATGGGGTTCCGAAGGCCAGCGGACCCGGCTACCGGCAGGAGCTCCAGAGGTAATTACGCTCGCTCCTCAATGTGCCCCGTGTTGAAAGTTCCGCGCACATCACCCGCGGACCATGCGCACGGATACATACAACACGAGAATCGCAACCAGGGTTGCGAGGGCGGCCGCGCGTGAGCCCAGGCGATTCCCGGGCGCAGCGTCGAGAGGGCCTTGGTGTCGCTTGGCCGCTTGAATGCTGGTAATGTCGTGAAAAATCATCAGTCCGATCATCACAATAACCAACATCAACTTCCACGGTAGCCAGATCGCGATCAATTGCTCGACTTTATCCGGATCAAACAATTCACCGTTGAGGATTTGTGAGAACTTGATCGGCGAAAGACGCAGCGTCAGGTTTCCGAGTCCGGTGACGAAGAGAACCGCAATAGAACCCCAGCCAATCCATCGAAACCGGCGAGCGAGCCCTCGAAGCAACCGCTGGCGCTCCGGGATTTCGTGAGTCAGCGCAAAGGGCACCGCCACCGCTGCGGTGTAAATCAATCCGCCCACCCAAACCGCAGCGGCCAGAATGTGCAGCCAAACGCACAGGAAGTACATGGGTTCCTCCGAGTTGAGAGTGATGTGATGCGTGATGCGCATCACGCATCACGCATCACGTTTTACATTTCACGCACCACTGTATCTTCCACAGCGACAGCCTCCCCATTCGCCGCCCTTGATTTCGAATGAATTGTGATCGCTAAGACCAAAGCTACCACCATGATCGCGCCGCTTATCCAATAAGGGCTCCTGCCGTAATGCGTACCCTCAGCATCCTGGCTCAACAACGCTCCCCCAAGCACCGGACCAATAATCCTCGCGAGGCTGGCCACCGAAGCCATCACGCCCAGCATCCGGCCTTGCCACGCCGCGCTAACGCTTTTTGAAGCAAGCCCGTTCAGGCTGGGCGTCATCAGGCTGTTGCCGATCGCTATCCCCGTGCTTGCCAGAAGTAACGTCGTCACAGATGTCGTTATCGGCAGCGCAAACATGCTCGCCGCGAAGATCGCAGTTCCTGTCACCGCCAGCGTCTTCTCACCAAACGCTTTCACAAGCCGCCCGAGTAGCCCTCCCTGTATGATCGCCCCCAACACCCCGACATACGTGAACATGTATCCGGTGTGTACCGCATCGAAGTTAAACCGATGATTTGCAAACAGCGCGTATGTCGCGGTCAGCATCGCAAACGCAACCGTGGCGAAAAAGTACGTCGCCATTATCGCTTTTAGATGCCATCCGCCGCTCTGTTCGAACATCTCCGAAACGGTGACGCGTCGCCGCGCTTCGGCGCGATGTTCGTGCGAGAGGCTCTCCGGCAAGAGAAAGTACAGCGCCGTGGCGTTCGCCGCAGCCATCGCGGCTGCAAAGAAAAATGGAGCTTCGGCTGAGACGTGACTCATCAATCCGCCGATCGCCGGACCAAAAATAAAGCCCAGCCCAAACGCCGCGCCTATCAACCCCATCCCTTTTGATCGCTCCTCCGGCGACGTAACATCCGCGATATAAGCCTGGGCGGTCGAGATGTTTCCGCCGCTGATGCCGTCGATGATTCGCGCAATGAACAACCACACAAGCGTGGGCGCCATGCCGAATAAGGCGAACCCAACCGGCATCTTCGGCGAAAGACCCATGATCAAAAACCCGATCGAGGTTCCGATCAGACTCACAAGCAGGACCGGTCTGCGTCCTACTCGATCTGAGATTTTTCCTAGGATCGGCGCAAACAGGAACTGCATCGCCGAATAAATCGCCAACAGTATTCCAACTGTTGCTTCGGATGCTCCGTACCGTTCGGCGTAGAGCGGCAAGACGGGTATTACTATCCCGAAACCGACGAGGTCGATAAAAATGGTAATGAAGATGATGACGAGAGGCGATCGACTCTTTGGCATTTTGAAGGCTAGACAGTATTGAATTGAGCCAACGACAAATGGGAATTGCAAATTGAAAATTGCAAATTGAGAATTGCAAATCTGCCGGAGAAGCCGGGTGCTCCGGAAATTTTCAATTTGCAGTTTTCAATTTCTAATTTTCAATGCAATTGTTCTTCTCGGCCCTCTCTCACTCTTCGTAAACGGGCAATCTCCCACGCCGACGCCACCGCAGGACGTTGACGTAATCCGCACCGAAACTGACCTTACTAATCTGCTCTTCACCGTCACCGATAAGAACAACCGCTATATCACCACTTTGCAGCAAAGCGACATCAAGGTGCTCGAAGACGGCGTGCCGCAGACGCTCTTCACTTTTCAGCGGGAAACGGAAAGGCCGCTGTCGATTGCCTTTTTGATTGACGTCAGCATTTCAGAGGAACGTACGCTGCCCGATGAAAAAGCCGCGGCCCGCTCCTTCATCGAAAGAATTATCCGGTCGGAAAAGGACCAGGCGGCCATCATCCCGTTTGAAGGTTACGCGCATGTCGAGCAACCGCTGACGCGCGACGTGCTCGGTATTTAT
>DASRIZ010000170.1:0-2560 GCA_035649735.1 Blastocatellia bacterium
AAAGACCACGGATTTGGAATTGGTTTTAAGATTCCGGAGCCGCGCCCAAGCCCCGCCGAGTCCTCAAGCCGCGAGCACTTCCCAGGCCCAGGGCAATGCCATTCGCTCCGCCCTTGAAGAGACCGGCGC
The DNA here is from genome assembly GCA_035649735.1 of Blastocatellia bacterium. Lineage (GTDB taxonomy): Bacteria > Acidobacteriota > Blastocatellia > UBA7656 > UBA7656 > Onstottus_A. The sequence continues at coordinate 130 of DASRIZ010000170.1, forward strand.
AGCCTGGATTAAAAATCTTAGCAAAGGTGGAAGGTAAACTCAGAAATAAACCGTCGATGGTTAGCCGGCATATCCAAATTAGAAGAGTTTCCGAGCCGCGGCAAAAACATTATAGTCGATACGAATGCGAGGCACCCAAAAGCTCTTCGGGCGGCTAAGCAATTATTGATCCCGGCCTTTAGCGGATTAGTGGCTTTGCGGAAATGCGAGGTTTTCAGCGAGCACACCGGTAGTGAGGTAAGCGACGCGCTTACCCGGGAGATGGCGGGGCGAGATTGATCGCTGGTCGGAGGCGATCGCGGTTGTGAAGCTTTGCCACTAAAAGTGATTTGCTAGGCAATGCCATCCGAGATTTTTTCCTGCTAGTCAATAACGTTATTTACCTCTCCTGGGAGGCTTGATCACTCACATTCATGTTTATGATTGTCATCATCGACATAAAACTCCACAGGTCCATAGGTCCACTCAGCGGGCTTGGCCTCCTCTTTGAGCTTCAAGACTTCCATCGTCCGCTTTGCGTTAAACTTACCCATCCCGCTATCACCACAGGTCACTTCGAGCTTCATTACCCGCATACCATTTCGCCGTATTTCCCAAGCACCCAATGACGCATCGAGCATCTCGCAGAAATCGCCCAGCTCCACGCGTAAACGATTCATTGCTGCCCACTCGCTTGCGAACGGTAATGGCTTATCGAACTGATCGACTAAGGCACGAAGTTGGTCCAACATCGGATGGAGCACGTGCGATGTTCGTGTAGCGGCTGCTTTCGGGACACGTACAGGTTTCATGTTACTTTCTCCTGAAACTGAATCTGGCGGAGCTATACCGCCACCAATTACGTTCGTCAAGCCACGAGAAAGAAAATGGGACATTCCACATTTTTTCTCGGTCGGCCTCTTAGTTGCAGCCAAAACAAACTTTGCGGGTATGTATAAAGCAGGTGGGACCTATGCAGCGTGTCTCACCGTTGCCAGCAAAAGGCATCGCTACTGAAGTTTGCGGGACAGACGCCGTACCTGCGTTAGCGCGTTCGTCGATAGGATAAAGAGCAAACCTGTATCACGGCGATGCATCGCGAAGTCACATTTAGATCGGAGCGCTGATTGGGGATTCAATCCAAAATCAAAAATTGGTTAGGAATGAGGAGGCAGGTCATGGGAGGTGAGCGGACCCGTCGCTAATGACCTGCAATCCCACCCCCGCAGCAGCGGATGAGCCGGGACTTCTGCTGCCGTTTCGGTACCCAAAGTCCAATAGCTGTCTCCGTTGGCTCCAGCTACTCGTCTTAATCATTTTTGAATTATTTGGAACCGTTCTGCTTTTTTGTTGATGCCTGAACCGCCTATTTGTCATAGCCTAGGCGTTGCTTACAAGTCCGGATTGAGTGTGGCGATTGTGGCATATTCTCCGCACGAGGGGGCGAGAACACGTCGCACCATTGGATTTGGCCCGATTTCTCGACGGTTTGCCCTCAGATGACCAGCCAACCGGATTGTGTTAGTTTATTCTGTTCCACCAGAAAGATTCGGGTCCGATAGATGACCCCTGAGGTTTGCAATGTCTGCATCAAAGTCTGTTCGACATACTACGACCGATTCTGCCGTTACCGCTATTCAGTCCGGTTCGGCGGCAGTTCGCCTGCGCGAGGCGCGGCGGTTTCTGGACCAGTTCGAACCCGGCGCAGAGGTGCTTCTGCTCGGAGGATCACGCGGTTCGGTGGATGATCTCGCTCGCGCGATTTCGCTGGAAAGAGGCGCGACGTTTGGATTGCATCGACTCTCATTTACGCAGCTCGCCGCCCGGCTGGCCATTATGGAACTGGCCGCTCGCGAACGCGCTCCCACCACGGCGCTGGGACACGAGGCGGTTGCGACGCGCGCGGCGTTTGAGGCGCGCAGCGCTGACGCGCTTCAGTATTTCTCGCTTGTCTCCCAGACCCCAGGCTTTCCGAAGGCGCTGGCGCGCACGTTGCTGGACTTGAGACTTGCCGCCGTCGCCAGCGGCCATTTGGCCCGACTGCCGCGCAGTGGCACTGACCTTGCCGCTTTGCTGGACCGCGTCGAGATTCTTCTGGCCGAAGCCGGTGCCAGCGATCGGGCCTCGTTGTTCGAGACCGCAACCAGGGCGCTGGGCTCGCCGGTGACCGGCTGGCCGTCAATGCCGCTGCTGCTGCTCGATGTTCCGTTCGAATCCGAAATCGAAGCGCAGTTTCTCTGGGCGCTCATTCAGCAGTCGCCGCAGGTGATGATTACCCTGCCGGTAGGGGACGCCTCTGCCGTGAGCCAGCTCGAGAAGCGCGGCGTGCGACTCCAGACCGTAGAGGAAGCCGAGCCGAACGATCTGACCCAGCTTGCGCGTTATCTGTTTTCAAAAGACCCTCCGCCCGAGAGAACGCGCACAGGTGAATTGGTATGGTTTTCAGCGCCCG
>DASRIZ010000171.1:0-27205 GCA_035649735.1 Blastocatellia bacterium
AGACGCGGAACTAGACTAACCCGATGCCTGCGGCCTTAAAGGCCAAAGCAATTAAGGCCAACACACCAAGGATCAACAAGAACAGACCGCCGATCAGGATGAATAACCAGGCCCAGTCGCTCCAGAACGAGCCTCGTTTGCCTTTAGCGTGCTGATTCAACAAGCGAAGGTTGCGCGTGTTGACCTTTAATACAAAATCAGCCGCGTCGCCGACGAACGGAATGCTGCCGACGATGAAGTCGGCGGCGATGTTGAACACCATTCTGGCGATCACGATCTTTGGGAGGCCGTATCGAACCGAAACAAAGACGATGTAGGTTGCGATGACCGCTCCGATCACGTCGCCTACAACAGGGACAAGAAGACCCAGGATCGGGTCGAGACCGAAGCTAATATCGGTACCAGGAATTCGGATCGCCTTATCCATTAGCAACGCGATTCGGTCGAGGTGTTGATCGATCGGCGGCCGCGTCAAAGACTCGCCGCTCGGACCGGTCTCGGCCAACGCTGCCTCGTCAAATGGCCGGCGTTGGTAGTTCCAATCTGTATCAGAGTCACCGCGTTTTGGCATTGAGCATCCCGCCTTTGTTCTGGCCGAATCAATCGAGGCTAATAATTTGTACGTCAGCACTGGACGGCTTCAAAGACAACATTCCTACCGTTCGGGGGAGGGAGAAGCGCTTAGGTCCGGCGCTGCCTGGATTGAACAGAATCGTGTTATCAAGTTTCTGTTGATACGGCCGATGAGAATGGCCGAAGATCACAATATCGGGACGGAGCAGCTCCAACGTCTTCCTCTGGGCATTCTTGAGCTGGTGGAGTTCGCCGAATATGTGACGAATCATGACGCGTCGGCCGGCCAGCTGTTCAACGCGTTCGTTGGGAAATGGCATTGAAGTGTCATTGTTGCCACAGACCGCGAACACCTGTGCGATTGCTTCCAATCGATCAATCACCTCGAGTTTACCAATATCACCGGCGTGAAGGATTGCGTCCACACCCGCAAAGATCGAGATGATCGATTCGTCGAATAGCCCATGAGTGTCTGATATGACGCCGATCCTCATCGCAGTCTACTTATGCCGCCATCTAGATGCAGGCTTCATAATAACAAGCGGGGAGTGATCGGTGAAACCGCAGGTCTGAGCCCCGAGTGCGTCATGTTTCCTAGATGCTCCAGCTCTGGGTTCTTTAAGGTATCAGTTTACTGCTCGATGGTTGCGGTTCGCTGTGATGAAGGTTTCTTGGCGAGATATGGAGCGCTAATCGATCTCGACGGTCCCGGATTTCGAGACGCTAACACGGCGGGACTTAGTGGTGTTGCTTATGATGATGTCAGGTTGTTTGGAGCCTGGGGCCAGATTTCCCGACCGAGCGAAAATGACTACCGCGTCTTCTGCAATTTCCACTCCGGCGGGTAATTCTTCGGCTTCGACATTGTCCAGGCGTCCGTTTCCGTTTCTGTCGAGGCCGAACCTTTCGTTCTTTGCGTCAAACATCACACTGATGCTCGCGCGGCTTTCAATTGCCTGCTCTCGCGCAATCGCGAGCTCCTGGGCGATCCCCCCGGTTGCGGCATTGAGTTTGTACATCGCCAAACCCATTTTGCCCAGATGCAAAGCGACCGATCCAACAATCAGGATGACCAGAAGAGCCACTATGGCTTCCATCAACCCGAGGCCGGCTTCTCGGCAATGGCCGGATGTTGGTTTTGAAGACTCGATCACCTGTACCTCCGATTTCGGGGTCAATCACAAGACGGTGCGCTGTAACGATTGCAACTGTGTTGCCACGAGATCACCCGGGATAAGCTGTTGAAAAAAAAGGCTTGTAGAACGCTCAAGGGGACGAATGAGGCTACGGTCAATCCGACTGTAACCTTGGGCTACGGGATGTTACTTGGTCTCCACACTTGCCGAAAGCGTTAGTAGCGGCAGCCTGCAATGAAAAACGGTGCCCGAACTATCGCTCTTCTCCACCGAAACATCTCCACCGTGTGCGACAAGAATCTTTTGGACCAGGGCCAGACCGATCCCGTAGCCGCGTGATTTAGTAGTAAAGAATGGAATGAACACATGTGGAAGATGCTCAGGCGAAATGCCGGTGCCAGTGTCTCCCACTCTAACGTGCGCGTACCGACCGTCGTTTCCTGAGTCGACTGCTCCAAAAATCACGATCGCCTTTTTGATCGAGAGTGGATCAATTGCTTCCACGGCGTTACGCAGCAAGTTGATAAAAGCACGACGGAGCAGTGATTCATCTCCGGCGAGTCGCGGAAAGACCCCATCGATTCGTATGGCTATAGAGTTTCGAGTTAGCTGCGGCTTGATCTCATCGGCGCTCGCTTCGACAATCTCACGCAGGTCGACATTGACCGGATTCAAATCGTGCGGGCGCGCGAAGTTTAGGAAGTCGGTGACCAGCTTGCTCAGTAGTCTGACTTCGTTGAGGGAAGCGTCAAGAGCCGCTTGTCGCTCGGAGTCGGATGATCTTCCCACGGCTTGTGCGTCGAGCAGTTGAACGTAACCGTGAATCGTGGCGAGCGAGTTCTTAAACTCGTGTGCAAGACCCGCCGCCATCTCGCCGAGGCTTGCCAGGTTGTCTTTGAGCTTCATTCGCTCGCGAAGCTCAATCACTTCGGTTATGTCGGTCATCAGGCACAACGCGCCTTCGATGTTCTGGGCGGCGTCACAGATTGGCGAAACGCTTAACCCAACGCGTCTGACGCGGCTGCCGGAGAGGACCAGAGCGACCTCTTCGCGCCGAAAGGTCGTCGCTTTGTCGAGACACTCTGAAATCATTTCGACCATTCGCGGTGAAGAGCTGAAGAACGAGCGATAGTCGACGATGGGTGACAAGAGTTCACCAGTATGAATCTGTCTCGATTGAACTGATTGCGAAGCGGGCTCGCGGATGAAAATCTTCATCGCGTGCGCGTTGACCGAGGTCACGATGCCCTTTGAATCGATCGTTATCAGCCCGCTCGGTATGTTTGCGATCAGCCGCTCGCTGAATCGCTCAGATCTCTCCGCGCGCCTCCGCTCGAGCTCGTGTAGGTGCGCGAGTTCTTTTTCGTTAGCCTGAAGTTGTTCGACCAGAGCCTGGAATGTTTGAGCGACAAACTCGCCTTCGCTGATAGCCGCCGATGCGCGCACCGGGCTTCCGCGCGCAGCTTCGACCATTCGTCGATACGGTCTCAGCAACCAGCGAATCAAAAGGAAAACCAGACCGATACCCAGGGCCAGCGCGAGGATCTGATAGCTGAACAGATAGATAAGAATTGGCGAGGCGCCGACCTGATTCCCACTTCTGGAAAACAGCGCAAGACTGAGCGCGATTAGCGACAGAAGCGCCAGGACCAGCACAAGCATCGCCAGGCGAGCTTTGTTTTCGACGGCACCCAATTTCATAAATAGGCCAACGAAGGAACCAGTTGACGCTCAGATCTCGCGGTCAGCAGCTTCGGGGTTGCGCCCCGAAAAGGTCACAATTCGGCGTCACCCTTGTACTCGCCATCTTCACTGGTGGCTTGCTGTCCGGCTCGATCTGACGCTCTCACGCTCAGCGTGTTATCGGTTAAAAAGGAGAGCCTGCCTGTCCGGCCGTATCGTGAGGGCACAGCATATATTCTAAAGTAAGCGCCGATGAGTTCGAGAGAAACTTGATAACCCTGAGAATGCGGTACTGTAATCTTTGTGAAATCCAGAACCGCGGTTCCCTGGCGAACTGCGTCATCAATCTGATCCTTAACGACTCGCGCAAACTCCCAGAGAGTGAGCGCAACGTTGTATTCGTTGTCACTAATCTTTTGCTGCTGTCTGAGTTTGAATTGCTTGTAACCGTGAACGCCGAGAACGCCGACGAATACGGCTGCGAGGATCACCAGAACTATCGCCATTCGCTCCCCACAAACTTTTGCCGACAAAAGTACGGCGCAAACAAACCGGGGCATCGGACGCCGTGTTTTCAGTGCTGCTCACTTCACGTGAACATATTTTTTTGTTGGTGCCGCTCGCGTCGACTAGAACTCGCTTCGCTAACTCGTTGACGAATTGATCGCGCGCTCGCGAGCTATCTTATACACAAACTAACTGACTGGAATCAACATTGTTTACTTTGCGTGCAAAAGGTAGCCGCTTTGCTTTATGTTCCGCAAACTGCGGCGCCCATGCTACGATTCAACGGTCGATTACCCTAACGTAACTCGCGTTTTAACGGGACGCTCGGCATGATTGATAGGAACCCATCTTAGAGCTCAGAGATGACACGGATGCAAGAGTTTCGGGAACGGCTTCTCGGTCCACCCAGGGCTATCGAGTTTCTGGTTCGCAACGTGCTGGCTTTGGGCTTTTTAGTATTGTTATTGCTCGTGGTTGGTGTCGGGTACAGGAGCATTCAGAGCCTGGAGCAGCTGGAGAATGAGAGCCGGAGGGTCGACGAAACTGAGGAGAATCATCTCCGAATCGCGCTTCAAATGTCAGAAACCACGGGCAAGATAGTGACCGAGGCCCGAACCGTGGTTGCCAATCGCGGCAACCAGCTACTTGAGCGGCCTGCTCAGCAGCGCCTCAATACGCTCAGGAGGGAGATCGAGAGAGAACTCGAGGATGCTCGAAGGAGTTCGCTGGTTGATCGCGATGAGTGGCGCCAGGTCGAAGCCTCGAACACCAGGTTCTGGGATGCGATGGAAAAGCAGGGCCCCGCCTCCGATGAGTGGCACGACGAGCGCGATAACCTCGACAGCGCGGTAAAGGCGATTGTCCGCCTGATTGAAAAAGAGAGAGAGCAAAACAACCTTACAGGGCACCAGATGAGCGTGAGCGCGCGTAACAGAATTGTAGCGGCAACCGCTGCCGTCCTGCTGGTCGGCGTGGTTGTAGCGGTTTTGGCGTTCTACGAAATCCGCAAGAATCTCAACCGCCTTGGGGGAGCCTATGTCGCAAGCGCCGAATCCAGGGACTACCTTCAATCACTCCTGGATAGTCTGGTGTCCGGGGTAGTTGTGATCAGTCAGGACGGCACCGTGCAGACGGTAAGCGAGTCATTCAGACGACTCCCCGGTGCAGATGCGGTATCAGGAAGCGCGCAAAGTTATACCGATCTTTTCCGCAACAACCCCTCCTTGCTCGCTGCAGTGTCTCACGAGCTCTCAGAGCCCAAGGCGGGAACGCATCATTACGGCAGAGTCGATGTGGGCGATAGCTTGTTTGATGTGTCTACTTCACCGCTTATGGTCTTAGGAGAGCAGCAGGGAGTAATCCTGGTCTTCGTCGATGTTACCGATGCCGCTCGCGCGCAAGGCGAACTGAGGCGAAATCGTGCACTAACCGCAGTTGGTCAAATGACTGCTCAAATCGCGCACGAGATAAAGAACCCGCTTGGGAGCATACGTTTTGCTGCCGAGCTCCTTAAACGTCTGGGTTCGGTGGACAACCCGGATTCCTTAGCGACCATTCAGGTAATCGAGAGGAGCGTCGATCATCTCGCGGTTATATGCGCCGAATTATCCGAATTCGCGAGACCGAAACAGCTAAACCGAAATGAAACAAACTTGAATGAGCTGCTTGAGGACTTGCTGCCGATGGTTGCTGATAAACTGTCTGCCAAGCAAATCCAGATCGGCAAGCTTTATGACACTGACGTTCCTTCGAGCTATTATGACGGCCACGAACTAAAGAAGCTGTTTCTGAACTTGATAATCAACGCAGTTGAGGCAAGTGAGCCCGGTGGATTGATAGAGCTTCGTACCCGCCGCGATGGTAATCAGGATATATTGATCGATATCGTCGACCGCGGGATTGGGATGGACGCCGAAACAAAAAAGCGTTTATTCGAGCCGTTTTATACCACAAAGGCGAAGGGAACCGGGCTGGGTATGGCAATCGCAAAACAGATAGCCGAGCTGCATGGCGGCGACCTTACCGTGGCAAGCAGCGCCGGCAAAGGGACGACGGCGACGGTGCGGCTGCCTTTAACTAATATCGTTGAGGCGGACAACAGGATTGACGTTGTTAACCGTCTTAGCATATGAGCCAAGTCCCCGAATAAGCAGGACAGCAGTCTTGGAGGTCTTTCCAATGAAGTTGAGGACACATCTGATGCGAACGACAAGTGTAATGCTTGCTTTCGCTTTACTCTTTGCTTTGAGCAATTTGACAAGTGCACAGGAAACACGACCCCGCTATACCTCCGCGCCCGGTGCGGAGCAAAGTTGGACTTTGCCTCCGGATTCCGTAATCAGCGTGCAAATGAACGGTTCGCTGAGTTCACGGACTGCGCACGTTGGCGATAAGTTCGCGGCCACGGTAACGGTACCGGTATATGTTAACGGACGGACGGTAATACCCGCGGGCTCGATCATCGAAGGCCGAGTAACTCAAGTGACCCCCGCCAAGCGGATGAATCGATCGGGCACTATCGGAATCGATTTTGATGACATCGTCTTTCCAAACGGGGCTACTGTTGGCCTTGTTGGGAGCCTGACCTCTGATGATCCCGAGACTCGCCGGCGCATTGATGACGAGAGCCGCGTCTCGGCCGGGAGTACAAAACGCCCATCGGTGTTCATCGGAGGGGGCGGCGCGATTGGGGCCGTGCTTGGCGGGATCGCCGGTGGAGGAAAAGGCGCCGTACTAGGAGGAGCTGTGGGCGCCGGGGCCGGCATAGCAAGCATTCTTCTATCAAAGGGCGAAGAAGCACAGGTACCCTCCGGGACACCGTTCGGGGTTCAAATCAAACAAGCGCTGATAATTAGAGAGAGCTATGTCTCCGAAGGGAGTCCTGTGGTGGATTCGCCGCCTGATCCTCAACCCGATCGCCGTCAGGAGCGCAACGACAGGCCCGAGGTTATCGGCGCCCAGCCAGAGAATCCTGATCGGCCCATAACCAACCGCCCCGATCCGGAGCCTGTTGCAGAACCATCAGCGCCAAGCGCTCCCGCTCCCGATCTCCCCCTATCATCGCCTGAGATGGTTCGCAGGGCTCAAGGCGCGCTTAAGGACCAGGGCTACTACGAAGGGGCAACCGATGGCGTTATGAGCCCACGAACATCGGGTGCCTTACGAGCCTATCAGCGTGAACACAATCTTCAGGAAACCGGGGATTTGGACCCACCGACCGCGCAAAAGCTCGGGATTGTGGGTGGGGCCAAAGTAGAGCGAACGGCGGACAGGCCCCGCGAAACGAGGACGGACAGCGCGCCATCGGAAAGGTCCCGCGAAACCAGGACGGACAGCGTACCATCGGAAAGCGTTATGGCTAATGTTATTTCTGCCACCGCCAGCAGGGCTTCTGATGGAACAATCTCCGTTCAAATAAACACCCAGGCAAACACCGGGGGTTGGCGTTGGTTTGGCGAACAAGTAATCAATGGGGATACGTTAGAGGTCTACGCGCGGGCAATCAGACCGACCGGGATGGTAACTCAGGCGATCACTCGAGGAAGGATTGAGCTCAACGTGAGGGACGGCGTGGAGTACGTGAGACGAATAGTCGTCCACTCGGCAAATGGGGATCAGGTGATCGCATTGGTAGGACGATCGGACGCGGTGGTGGCGCCGCCCAGACCATCGCCGACCAGACCATCGCCTTCAGAATCGCCGTCGTACGTGGGTAACGCCGCTTCGTCCGCTAATAGCTTGCAGCGCAGAGCCGAGGATTTGCTTTCGGAGTATCAGAGGGTGTCCGGGGTTCGAATGACGGGAACCGGGGTAGAATTTGATAATGCTACACAGTATCGAGAAGCCGAGATCGAATTGTTGTTTGCGATCGACAGCTTTGCAAACGCGACACAGCTCTACGCGCGCCTGGCGCCGTCGCTTCGAGATCGACACAGTTTGCGTGGCGCTACGCTGGCTATGGCTCGACAGGCTCGCCACACAGATCGGGTAATATCGACGACAACCAGTCGAGCCGCGGATTCGTTGGCAGTACGATGGGATGCTATTCGCCAGGAAGTGCTGCGACTAATGCAGGCGCACAACATCAATTCGGCGGAGGTGGAAGACTAAAGCGCTCGTTGGCGCACCTCTTAGCCTTTTAGTTCGAGATCACAACTCACGGTGACCCTTCGTGTGTCGTAACCAACACCCGGGGCAAACACGCATCTTAGACCATCCACTCTCAATTTTGGGTGCCGTCACTCGGCATGACTGACCTGAAAGAAACAGCAAAGTCGGTATTCCTTCGAACGTTACACGCTATCGATCCTGAGTCGATTATTCAAAGTAAGCTGCAACTCGATGGCGAAACCCTCCGCTTCGGCAACAATGAGATTCCCCTGGAGCAGTTTTCCGAGATCGTGTTGATCGGAATGGGCAAGGCCAGCCTGAAGATGGGGAGAGCCGTTGAGAGTCTGCTCGGCCACCGAGTGAAACGCGGGATTTTGGTCACCGATCACCACGCAAGATTACCTGTCAAATCCGAAGTTATTGTGGGCGGTCATCCGTTGCCTGATGCCAACAGCCTTGCAGCAGGCGAAAGAATTGCGGAACTGGTGAAGTCGTGTGGTAAGGATGTGCTGCTGATATTCCTGATCTCGGGCGGGGGGTCCGCCATGGTGGAGCTTCCTGTGTCACCGTCAATCACACTAGAGGATTTGAGGATCACAAATAAGGTCCTCATAGGCTGTGGCGCAACCATCCGAGAAATAAACCTGGTGCGAAAAAGCCTGTCGCGGATAAAGGGTGGCGGTCTTGGTTTGCTCGCCAGGAACTCGAAGTCCCTTGGACTTTACATTTCAGATGTTAATCCCGGCGATCTGCATTCAATCGCATCAAATCCGCTCTTGCCCGAAGAAATCGGTGGCGATGCGCCGGCTGATGTAGTGACAAGATTCAGCTTGAGTGACCGGCTACCTGGATCTGTTGTGGAGGTTCTTCAGCGGGACTCAGAGGGTTTTTCAGGCGGGTGGGAGAGTCACGCGTGCCAAACGGTTCCAATGCTGCTCCTCGACAATTCTGACGCTATCCGGACGGCCGCCGAAGAGGCGAGACAGCTGGGATTCCGAGTAGAGGTACGAGCGGACTTGATCGAAGGAGATTATCGAACCATCGCCGACCAATCATTACAACACCTTCTCAACCTCAAGTCGTCATTCCCAAATGAACGCGTTTGCGTCATATCCGGCGGCGAGGTTTCCTGCCCGGTTCACGGCGACGGTGTTGGTGGGCGCAATCAGGAATTCGTGCTATACTCCGCAGCGAAGTTAGCCAGGATGGGGATCCGCGAGTTGGCGGTCCTCTCGTGTGGTACGGACGGCATCGACGGAAACAGTAATGCGGCGGGAGCAGTAGCCGATGCAGAACTGGTGATCAACGCAGCTAGACACGCCCTTGATGCCTCAATCTTCTTAAGCAGAAACGATTCTCACAGATTTTTCAGAAGGGCGGGCGGGCTGGTGGTAACCGGACCGTCCGGCAACAACGTTAGAGACCTGAGAATCCTGATGGCTCAATGATTGGGGATCTTGACAAGTTCATTTCGAAACTAATGGAGGATCAGCGATGAAAGGGATCATACCAGTTGTGGCAGTTCTCGCTTTGTTATCGGGGGCATGTGAACACAAGCCGGCCCCGGTGACAACGACCACCCAGAAGGATCCAAGGATCGCAGCGGTTGAGGCGCGAATCTCCAAGACGCCGCCGGACGGATTAGCAATAATAGACAAGGTCAAGGCTATGAAACCGGAAGTCAACGAACAGCTTTCCGGAAAGACCGTGGGAGAGATGGCAGACAAGTATGCGAAAGAAATGGGTCCCGCGTACAACATAACTCCCATCGGATGGGAAGCCTCACAGAAGAAACTTCTGCCTGGAGAAAAATCAGGTCGATGGAAAGTCGTGTTTAATTACCAGGACTATCAGAAGCAGCTTTTGGCGGCGGAATGGGAATACAACGCCGACACAAATAAGCTTTACCCGTTCGAGAAAGACAACGCGCCGGGCTTCTATGAAGCACCGGAACCGCAGGGAAAGAAAGGGAAGTAAGAGGGCCTCGAGCAGCCTAAGCGTGCGGCCAAGTTCCGCCCACCAATGTGGTCTTTGGTTTATTGATGAAGCCGGTAGTCCTTATCGTTGATGATGAGCCAGCAGCCCGCTTCGGGATGAAGCGGGCTCTGGAAAAAGAAGGCTACACTATTCTCGAAGCCGACAACCTGACGGGTGCGGATCAGGTTGTTGAAGATCAAATCCCAAACGTTGTCCTTTTGGATGTAAGACTCGCCTCGGAATCCGGTCTGGATTATTTACCCGGCCTTGTTTCTAAAGATGATCCTCCCGTTGTCATCGTAGTCACCGCGCACGGTTCAGAGCGAACCGCGGTCCAGGCAATCAAGCTCGGAGCATACGACTATCTCGCAAAGCCGTTTGAGGTTGACGAGTTGAGGATCCTCGTCAAGAACGCTATCGAAACGCACTCTCTGAGGGCGGAGAATGCACAACTGCGCCGGAAGCTTGCCGCGACCGGAACGTTCGGGCAGTTGATCGGCTCGTCGCCGACGATGGAGAGGGTATATTCTCTGATCGAGAAAGTTGCGCCGACCGAGGTGAACGTGCTGTTGACCGGTGAATCCGGGACCGGTAAAGAAATGGTCGCCCGAGAGATTCACTCCAGAAGCCGGAATGCTTCAGGTCCATTTGTTAGCGTCAACTGCGCCGCGATGCCCGGAGAGCTGATTGAGTCCGAGTTGTTTGGTCACGAGAAAGGCGCATTTACGGGTGCGACCGGCCGAAGAATAGGGAAGTTTGAGGCCGCAAACGGAGGAACCCTGTTTCTTGATGAGATCGGGGACATGAGTCTGGCCACCCAGGCCAAGGTACTGCGGGCAATTGAGGAGAAGAAGTTTCAAAGGCTCGGCAGTAACGCGACACTGTCAACCGAGGCACGAATACTCAGCGCAACAAACAAGCCGCTCGAAAACGAAGTTGAGGCAGGCAGCTTCCGCGAAGATCTGTTTTATCGGCTCTGTGTAGTCAGAATCAATCTACCCCCACTTCGCGAGCGAAAATCCGATATACCGGCCCTTGCACATTCCTTCTGCGAGAGGTTCTCTCTGGCGTACAAGGGCACGCAGCTCAGGATTTCAAAAGAAGCACTTAAGATTTTACTTGAATATGACTGGCCTGGGAACGCCAGACAGTTAAGAAACTGCATTGAGAGAGCGGTGGTTCTCACTGATAATGAAGAGATTACCGTGGACACGTTGCCTGAGGAAGTACTTGCGATGCGAAAGACTGGGGGTCCGGCGCCTGAATCCGTGGAGGGTATAACGGTGTCAAAGTCGCTGGACTTCAGAAGCGCCAAAAAAGAGTTTGAACGCCAATATGTTGAGTACTCTCTTGAGCAGGCCAGTGGGAATGTCACAAGAGCAGCGGCCGCACTTGGCATGCATCGCCAGAGCCTTCAGCATAAGATCAAGGAGCTGGGATTGAGCAAGAGGTTTGTATTGGATGACTGACCGAGTTTGCCCTTTAGAAAGGGATATCGTCTTCGGTCACCGGTGCTCCAGCCGCGGCCTCCTGAACGCGAGGCTTGCTGATGGGTTCATCGCGGCTTTGTGAGGCTTCGTCACCGCGAGACCCTATAAACTGAATATCCGACGCGGTCACTTCGAGGCTATATCTGGTGTTTCCGTCCCTGTCCTGAAATTCCCTTTGGACGAGCCGTCCCTCTACATAGACTTGTTTGCCTTTGCTTAGATATTGGCTGGCTACCTCTGCCTGTCTTCGCCAGACGGTCACGCGAAACCATGTCGTGATTTCCTGGCTTTCCCCGGAGCGGTCTTTACGACGTTCACTAGTTGCAACCGAGAAATCACAGACGGGTGTACCATCTGGTGTGTACCTGAGTTCCGGGTCGCGCCCCAAATATCCGACAATAGTTATCCTGTTAAACGACGCCATGATACGTCTCCTCCAGTCTTTTTTGATTTAGGCGCTAGGGCAGCTTGCCAGGACGACCCTCGCCCGACCCAGGAACTTCATTACGTTAGGCAAGATCGAATATCCAAGCGAGTTTACATCTTGTAGTCGCTTGCATCATCAACAAGAGTCTCTGGCCAATCGTCTTGTTGAGAACCAGTCTCTTCAGTGATTGCGGTGCTGGAGTTTTTGATAACCTCATCGTTCACATAGATCGGGCAATCAACACGCAAGGCCAAAGCGATCGCGTCGCTTGGTCTCGAGTCTACTACCAGCACCTCTCCGGCTTTTGTTAACTCTATGACCGCAAGGAAAGTGTTATCGATCAGATCAGTAATTACGACTCGTCTTACGGAACCACCAAACTCCCAGATAATGTTCTTCAACAGATCGTGAGTCATCGGCCGCTGAGTGGCGAGCTTTTCAATCTCGACCGCAATCGCGTTAGCTTCAAACGGCCCGACCCAAATGGGTAGCATGGACTCCCCGTTTACATCTTTGAGTATTATGATCGGGGTGTTGGCTGCCGGGTCCATCATGAGACCCCGAATCTTCATTTCTATTTCCATTTGTTTCCTCAGCAACCACGGCTGCCATCGCTGAAAAGCGATGACCAACGTCCGGCTTTATCGAACCTCTTCGTCCGTCGCGGAGCGATTAGATCATATTAGATCGCGAAAGTCTACTGGTAGATTTTCAGGGTATGGTCAGGAAACGCTACCTGCGTTTAGTGTTGCTTCGATACAAGTCGCGGAGGCCTAACTCCTTGACACTCGTCTGGCTTAGCATTAGGATGCAGACGTTTTTAGACGGCCGGCAAGTGACAATGGTAATCGCTATAGCCAATCAGAAGGGCGGGGTAGGGAAGACAACCACGGCGATCAACTTGTCTGCGGCACTTGCGCGCGCCGGGAAAAAAGTTCTGCTCGTCGATCTTGATCCGCAAGCAAATAGCTCGCTCACGTTCCTTGCACACGACTCAACTGCGCTTTCGATATATGAGTTTCTTACTGACACTCAAGTCACGCGTGATACAGTAATCCAGGCAACGCCGCTTCCCGGGCTGGACATTCTACCGTCGCGTATCAGCCTCGCTAAATTCGAAAGCAAATTAATAGGGGAGTTTGACGCCCCGTTTAGACTCAAGGACAGAATGGACGGGTTAGCGGAAGCGTATGAATACATCATTATTGACACGCCGCCGACGCTTGGTCTGATAACCGTCAATGCACTGGTTGCCTCTGACTATCTAATTGTGCCGATCCAACCATCGTATTTTGCTCTTGAAGGAACTGATGATCTATTGGATACGGTTGAGAAGGTCCGAGCTCGACCAAACCCGAACCTTAAGGTTCTGGGGGTGCTAATAACGCTCCTGGACAAGCGCACAACCCTGGCGAAAGACATTCACGAACAGATCAGGCAGGTCTTTGGTGAGAAGGTTTTTGACACAGTGATAAGCAAATCGGTTCGCCTTGAGGAGAGTCCCGCCTACAAGGAGTCAATTTTCACTTTTGCGCCGACTTCTACGGGCGCGGTTGAATACGCGAGCTTGTGTGAGGAGGTAATGCGACGTGTCTAAGAAGGGGTTACCGGAGAATTTCAGGCTGCGCCACGACTCTCATTATGTAGAGTTACTTACAAGTCGAGGAGGGGGCGCGCCGGTCGGCCGCATGATTCCCATCGACAAGCTTGCGCCCAATCCGTTGCAACCCCGTGTAGAGATAGGAGATCTGTCTGAACTTGTGTTGTCGATTCAGGAAAAGGGGGTTCTCGAACCTATTCTCGTTCGTCCAAGCGACGTCGGCGGAAGATTCATGATAATCAGTGGCGAGCGAAGATACCGAGCGAGCCTCGAAGTTGGATTAACCGAACTACCTTGTATTGAAATGGACGTGGACGATCGCGCGGTCGCAGAAATCTCACTGATCGAGAACCTACAGAGAAAGGACCTGACTCCGTTTGAGGAGGCTGACGGGCTTGTCGCCCTGGCAAAGCGTTTTGGCTACAAACACGATGAGATTGCCAAGAAGCTCGGTAAGGCAAGAACATCGGTTACTGAAACGATTTCTATTGCTAATATCCCACTTGATGTTCGGGAATCATGTCGGCGCGCCGACATCTCATCCAAATCAATGCTGCTCCAAATAGCACGACAGCCAACCGACGAGGAGATGCGCGAGTTTGTTCATAAGATCGGAGCAACCGGTTTGACCAGAGACCAGGCTCGTGAGATCAGACAGGGAAAACCAGCGAAAGCGCGTGACTATTCCTACCAATACAATGATCCCAACGATCAATGGTCGTTGAAGATCACGTTCCGTCGCCCCGAAGCTACACCACAAGAAGTAAAAGAAGCACTGGCAGCAGCGATAGCGGATTTCGAAGAGAGTTAAAGTGATTTCTCAGGGCGCTACTTTTTTGCAAGCTCGGACCTGTATTTCTTAGCCAGCCTGCGAGCAAGCTTGTCTAACTGAGGCTTAAAGGGTTTGAGCAGGCGGACCCGCAAACCTCCCTCACGCTCCCTCCACTTTTCAAAATGTCGCTCGACATAGCTCTTGATTGCCGGTTCCAACTGGGTTTTCTTCACCCCTTTTGACAGGGTTAGTTGATAATGTTGAGCGATCAGCGACAAAACTACCTGCGCTAGGTTTGAGTTCAGGGCGAGCTTGGTCAAGAGTCTCTTTGGAAACTTCTCCTTCGGCGCCAGGACGTTTAGAGAGATTTCCGCCCAAGCCGATTGCCCTGCCATTTTTGGGTGGTACAAACCCGGTAACGTCGCTCGTTGGGTAGCTGAAAGCCGCGGCTCCATGATCGTATCGACCACTACGATCTTGGAAAACCCTCTCAGATGCTCCTGAGGAACCACTTCGAGGACCTTTTCTACCTTCCTATCCAAACCTTTGATCATTTGAGGCGAGAGTACTTCAATTCTTACATTCATAATTTTCTTTAAGTCTTTGAACTGTTTGTTTTCAATGAATTCGAAGATGTTCTTGAGGATGGTTCTTTAAGTGTGTTCTCCAGCATGTTTACTCGATTCTCTAGCCGGCGCACGTTCTTTTGGATTTCCGGTAACTTTGAAAAAGCTGCAGACGAGCGCAGCCAGTTCTTGTGCTCTATCGCCGGGGAACCCGAGACTATCGCACCGGCATCAACTGAGCTTGCAAGACCGGTTTGCGGCGTAACGATTGCCCCGTCGCCGATTTGAAGATGACCCGCCGCTCCAACCTGTCCGGTTAACACCACACCCTTTCCTGTCTTGGTGGAGCCGGCGAGGCCGACTTGCGCGCAGATGAGATTGTCAGTCCCGATCACACAGCCATGCCCAATGTGAACCTGATTGTCGATCTTGCTCCCGCTTTTTACCCGGGTCTCCCCAAGTGTCGCTCTATCGATTGTCGAGCATGCCCCGATCTCAACATCATCCTCAACTATTACGGTTCCCGCTTGCAGAATTCTATACCACGAACCGTCCGATTGCTTTGCGTAGCCGAAACCATCGGAGCCGATTACCGCGTTGGTCTGGATGATACAGTTTTTGCCAACCTCGACCCTCTCACGTACCACGGACCCTGAGTGCATTATCGTTCCATCCCCGATTCTTGCATCCTGCTCGACGGTACATCTCGAGTGTATGCGAGCGCCATCCCCAACTACAGCGCGCTCTCCAACAAAAGTGAAAGGTCCAATGTAGACGTCGCGCCCAATTGTCGCGGAATCGGCAATCCAGGCAGTCGGATGGAGTGATGATGCTACCGAAGTGGATGTAAAGAAGAGTTCAATCGCTCGAGCAAAAGCCAGGTAAGGATTATCGTGTCGGAGAAGTGCGAGGCTCATCGGCGGGCAATCGTGTCCAACGAGTATAGCTGATGCCGCGGTGTGCTTCGCGTCATTATGGTATTTCGGATTGGTGAGGAAGCTCAGATCTCCTGCGCCGGCGCGTTCCAATGTTGAAACGCCAAGGATCTCAATTGATTCGTCACCTTCCAATTTACATGCGAGTCTGTCAGCAACCTCTACCAGTTTCACCAGTTATCACCCTCGACTTAATGAATGCTCTCTACCCTCAGCGTTCAACATGCCAAGACGCACCAGAGTCTTCGCAACAAGAGGGACGCGATCAAGTTTTGGCTTTTCTCTTAGTTCGCATAGAATATGGCAAACGGATCACTGTGGCGTCAACCCGCGGAGCCTGGCGAGTTGTTATGACGATGCTACTCGAAGAGCGTTTCCTCAACTACTTGCGTGTTGAGCGAGGGCTGTCAACCAACACCCTCGTGGCCTACCGAGCTGACCTTGCGAAACTCGCGACGTTTGCTGGAGCGAATGACAAGGATTTTGTCTCGTTACAGCCGGATGACTTAGCGGCGTTTCTTCGTGAGCTTCATAAAAAAGGACTAGACCCGAAATCTATAGCGCGAGCGCTGGTTGCGATTCGAGGATTCTTCAAATTTCTTGTGCAGGACGGACACGTCAAGCTGGACCCCAGCTCAAACCTTGAGTCGCCAAAGTCCTGGCAAACGCTGCCTAGGTTCCTTGCAACAGAGGAAGTGGAGAGGCTTCTTAACGCTCCAGATATAACTACCGACCTGGGTTTGCGAGACAAAGCGATGCTTGAGGTTCTCTACGCTACAGGTCTGCGGGTAACCGAGCTAGTCACTCTGCCAAAAGCGAACCTGAACCTTGAACTTGGATTTCTAACGGTCTTTGGTAAAGGCGGGAAGGAACGGGCCGTGCCAATCGGCGCGAGTGCCGTTGGATGGACTCAGAAGTACCTCAGTATTCGTCCGAGATTGTTAACCCGCGACAAGACCGCTGCCGAATTGTTCATATCAGAAGTAGGACATCGCCTCAGCCGTCAGGCCTTTTGGAAGATGATAGTTCGGTATGGCGAGAAAGTACGGATCGGTCACATCACCCCACATCTGCTCCGGCATAGCTTTGCCACCCATCTGCTTGAGAACGGAGCAGACCTTCGCTCGGTTCAAATGATGCTTGGACACAGCGATATTAGTACTACCCAGATCTATACTCACATAACGAATGAGAGACTTCGGGAGATTTACCAGAGATTTCACCCACGGGCTTGATGCTTTTGATAGGGAAGATTGTTAAACCTCGGTTATGTGAGGACTGCGAATAAACATCTCTACAAGATAATCGTGCAGGCAATTAAAGAGCTGTCGTTGGAAGTCCCACTGGAAGCCCCTCGCCTCGATTTCCCTGGGTTTGAGAGTGAGCCGGTAGGTTTCATCGTATATTCCTTTGACCTTTAGTGTGACGGAAACTTCGACGCCCAATTCCACGTTGTGGGCTTCCCAGTCAAATAGCGGGTGCTCATAGCGCGAGAGCTGCTGGTTTACTTTTTCGAGATGTTCTCGTCTCTTTGCGGTGTCTGGCTCCGACAAGTTAGTTCCTCCTTCGGCTTACTCGATTAGACATAAGCGCTGCGGGTTTCGCAATTCGATTAGAGCTCGATCAGAGTTCTACGAAACCTTGGTGTGATGAATGAGTGTAACAAACGACAAATGGGCCAAAGTTGACAAACGAATTCTACGGTCCATACTATGAATCTCACATCTTAGGAAGAACATGGAATGGCAAACATAAATCGAGAGTCAGTACTTGATGCGCTTCGCGGCGTGCGGGATCCTGCCCTCAATAGAGACATAGTAAGCTTGAACTTTGTGCGCGATCTTGAATTGGACAATTCTGCGGTCCGATTTCGATTGGTGATCAACACTCCGATTTCCCCGGCAAGAGCCAAGCTACAGGAAGCTGCGCGAGACGCTGTTCAAAGCGTAGCCGGTGTTAAGACCGTTGATATTAAGTTGGATTCGGAAATCCCGAAGGCGAGCGCGGAGGCCGGCAAGCAGTCAGTACCTGGTGTTTCCAACATCATTGCGGTCAGCTCGGGTAAGGGTGGAGTTGGAAAATCAACGGTGGCAGTGAATCTCGCGATTGCGCTTGCCCAGTACGGCGCGAAAGTAGGCATCCTTGATACGGACGTCTATGGACCTAACGTGCCAATTATGGTTGGGGTCAACGAGGAACCGGCAGTTCGGGGCCAGAAACTGCTTCCACACAACGCTCATGGTGTAAAGGTCATGTCGCTGGGCTTTCTGAACCGGGGGGACAAACCGGTTGTGTGGCGTGGTCCTATGCTTCACACAGCAGTAAAGCAGTTTCTCTATGATGTTGAATGGGGGGATCTCGATTACTTGATCGTGGACATGCCTCCCGGGACCGGAGATGCTCAATTGAGCCTAGCCCAGCTGGTGCCGGTGCAAGGAGCTGTGCTGGTCACTACTCCGCAGGAAGTGGCGATGGGGGACGTGCGCAAGGCATACAACATGTTCGATCAAGTCCACATTCCTGTACTCGGAATTGTTGAGAATATGAGTTATTTTGTTTGCTCGAATTGCTCGGAGCGACATGCGATTTTTGGGGAAGGTGGCGGCAAAGAGCTGGCGCGTCGTTTCAATACTCCACTGCTGGGACAAATACCGATTGCGATCAGTATCCGGGAGGGAGGTGACAACGGAGTGCCGATCGTAGTCGGGGCGCCGGAAAGTCCTCAGGCGTTCGCATTCAAGGAGATCGCGGAGAACGTAGCTACGCAATTGAGCATCGCCGCGCTAAAGGGCGGGGGATTGCCGATTATCGATATGAGTGACAACAGAGGCGATCGATTTGCCGTATAGCCGAGCTGATCGTGATGTTGTTGTTGATAAGCTGAGGTAGCCTGCCTATAATACATAGCGTGCTTGCTCTCTTCGCAGGGATTACATCTGACGAGAGCTTACGAAACTTGAATTTCGAAGCAAGAAAAGAAAGGGAGTAGGAATGGTTACATTAACTGAAACTGCGATGACGGAAGTGAAAAAGTTTATTGACGCGGAGAACGCGGGGCCGGAAGCAGGGCTTCGTATCCGCGTTGTGCCCGGCGGTTGCAGTGGGTTTTCTTATTCGATGCAAATCGAGGACGGGCCTCGACCTGGCGATGAGATCTTAAATAACGAGGGTCTCAGAGTCTTTGTCGACATGTTTTCTCGACAATACCTGGAGGGCGTGCAGGTCGACTACGTGAACTCCGTTATGGGTTCCGGGTTTACGTTCAACAATCCCAACTCTACGGGCAGTTGCGGATGTGGCAGTTCATTCTCTGTCTAATAGAGCGCCTTATAGCCAATTCGGGCGTCGGGACCACCGACGCCAAATACCACGAGAGGCGGGAGTTTCTGCCGGCCGCCTTATTCCAAAAGAATCTTGTCTTTCTACCTGGAGGAGCAGGCTCCACCTGTAACCTCGATATCGATTTGGACCGTTCGCTCAGCACAAGATTTCTCTAAGTTCGTCAAAGATCACCCAGTGTTTCCGTAGGAAAACGTAGATCGCGGGTTCACGGCTCATTCAGTTGACACACTAACGAGCGGTGTTTATAGTGGGACGCTCTTACGTGGTAGCGCCTTTGTTGGTCCATCTTTAAAGAGGGCGCTCGGGCCAAAACTTAAACTGATGACTATGGAGGACGTATGCTACCAGCTTTGAGTACTGATCTGTCGGTTCTGCTTGGCTATGCACAGCCCGCGTTGTTCCTTGACAGTATTTTCAACCCGCCGCAGGGAAAGGAACTTGTTGAGATCCTTTTGCGAACGCTTCATTTTCTGGCTGGGATTGTTTGGATCGGGCATCTTTATTTCTTTAACCTGGTCAATGTGAATCTCATGAAAGCGCTCGATGGTCCGACAAAAGGTAAAGTAATTCCTCAACTAATGCCGCGAGCCCTTTGGTGGTTCAGATGGGGGGCGCTGATCACCGTCCTGGTCGGG
The DNA here is from genome assembly GCA_035649735.1 of Blastocatellia bacterium. Classification (GTDB taxonomy): domain Bacteria; phylum Acidobacteriota; class Blastocatellia; order UBA7656; family UBA7656; genus Onstottus_A. The sequence continues at coordinate 19,754 of DASRIZ010000171.1, forward strand.
TTAATGTACTACGCAATGTACATACTGAAGGCGGACGCCAACAACGCGGGAAAGAATGTTTGGATGGTACTCGTTGTCTGGATGCTCATACCGCTGGTCGCGTTTGCGGTCGAAATGGTCATAGTCAAGAAAGTTAACAATGGATGGGTGCTTGCCGCGATCATTGTCGTACTAATGATGATAATGGCGCTAGCGATCATCTGGTGGCTGAAGTCGCAGCTGGCGAGCTACGGAAGCAATAAGTCCTACTCGATCGGCATTGGTGGCGCGCTCGGACTTGTGATGATGTTCAATGTGTGGGGAATTATTTGGCCAAATCAAAAGCGGATAATTTCCTGGACTGCTGACAACGCTGAGAACGGCACGGCGGTACCTGCTGAGTCTGCGGGACTCGCTCGGATTGCCTTTCTCGCGTCACGAACCAACACCTGGCTGTCCGTTCCGATGCTGTTTTTCATGGGAGCGTCCTCGCATTTCTCAATGTTCGGGGTCTAGCTGCGGTTTCTGGCAAAGGCCTTTCAAGCAGGGAATGGACGATGAGGCTCATATTGCTAAAGAGAAATATGAGCCTCTGAAGCTCGACGGATGCGACGCAGAACTTTTGAAGCAACGTGAGAGCTAACCCTTGAAGGGTCGGCACCGCGACAGATAAGATCTTACCTTAAGTCCAATTCGTTTATCCGGAATTGACATGCCCGGCAGAGCACTCTAATGGCCGAAGCTAACGAACAGATCACTAGAGAATCTCTTCTGAAGAATCGACAGTTAGAGATTGGGGCGCGTTTTGACACTTCGTTCGGTTGGGACATGGCCCAACACTATTCCGATCCTTTGACGGAGCATCACGCCGTAAGAGCAAGCGTCGGATTGATCGATCTTTCGTTCGGCGGATGCTTGAAGGTCTGGGGAGGTGAGGCTGTTCAGTTTCTCAACGGGTTGGTGAGCAACGATGTAAAGTCGCTCGCAGTCGGAAAGGGAATGCGAGCGGCCTTCTTGACCGGTCACGGGAAGGTAAAGGCATTTTGTCGGGTGTTAAATCTAGGTCAGGAGTTCCTGATCATTAACGATCCGCAAACCCACGAAAAGGTTCTTAGCTACGTGTCACCGTTTTGCTACGCGGGCGACTTTAAAGTTGAAGATGTGTCCGAACACTACCGGCTCCTGTCGGTCCAAGGTCCTAAGGCTCACCTGGTGATGAAGGAAGTCTGTTTCGAACCGTTGCCCAAACTCGAGGAGCACGATTGGTTCGAAACACTTATCGCCGGCCACAAAACGTTGGTTGTTAGAGCATCGCACACTGGGGAATCCGGGTTTGACATCTTCGTCGAGGAAGCCGCTCTCGCGGATGTCTGGGATTTCATCCTGCTCAAGGGACAGTTTCACTCTCTCGTTCCATTCGGTCTTAAAGTTCTCGAATCCTTGAGAATAGAAGCTGGGGTTCCGGTTTATGGAGTCGACATCGACGAGTCAAACATGCTTCTTGAAGCCGGGCTTGACGACGTCGTCAGCTTCACCAAGGGTTGCTATACCGGTCAAGAGGCAGTTGCGATGGCGACCTACCGAGGCCACATCAGTAAGAAGCTCACAGGGCTTTCTATCCACGCCAACACGCTTCCGTCTCCGGGGGATGTAGTTAGAAAGGAGGAGAAGGAAGTAGGTCACCTTACCAGCCTTCTAGCCTCCCCGACACTGGGCTCGACCATAGCGCTCGCCCATATCAAATACGGGTTCTTTGACATCGGAAATAACCTTAACGTAGTTACTGCATCGGGCTCGTTATCTGCAACCGTGGTTGAACTCCCATTTGTTAAGAATGACTTAGGGACACAATGACAAGGTAACACCTTGCAGCTAGTGCTTCTTTTATCCAGTTTCTTTAAGGCATCACTTAAAGGTAATTAGCCATCGTCGATGGTCTTAATGAGAGGAAGGGATGATTGTGTTCGCGGATAAGCCCACCATCGGACTCATGGGTTCATCCATCTCAGAAATGAGCGGCACCGAGGTCGCAGAGCTGACTAATCTGGCAGAGCGATTAGGCAGCGTTATCGCCGAACGTGAGTGTGTGCTGATAACCGGCGCCACAACTGGTTTTCCCGAAATTGTATCCCGTGCAGCGCGGCTACACGGATGCCTTACCGTAGGAATCTCGCCAGCCTCGTCACGCGATGAGCACACGACTCGTTATTCACTTCCTGATGATGCCGTCGATGTGATCATCTACACCGGCTTCGGTCTAAAAGGGCGGAACGTGATCAACGTGCGTTCATCCGACATCGTAATAATCTTTGGGGGCGGGATTGGGACGCTGAACGAGTTCACAATCGCTTATGATGAAGGAAAAATCATCGGCGTGTTGGAGGGAACAGGCGGAGTAACAACTCAAATCGACGGCATCAAGACCCTGTCTCGGAACCGGGCCGGGTCTGAGCTGGTGTTTGACTCCAGTCCCGAGAAATTGATCGATGCGTGTTTGAACCTTCACGCGGCCAAAAGAAAAGTCCTAAAAGAAGACGCTTAGAAGTCGGATCTTAAGAGGCCGTCGCCGGAGTGCTCCAATAGCGGTTCTCGTAGTATTTCCTGATTCCCGCAATCGCCTCTCTCAGAAGTTCTTTTTGAGCTTTCTCACCCTCGACCGACGACGTGAGATCAATCTTGCCGTTTTCGCCCGGCTTAATCGAACCTGTCCCTGCGGGTGTGATCAACTCAATGACGCCGTTCCAAACGGATTCATCCAGCACGACGACATAACCGTCGCCACCAAACGCGTAGACCTTGTTATCGCCAGCTTTGACGTAAGACTTGTCGTGTTCTTTCTGAAGCCAGTCAATCAGATCTGCGAGATCGGTCAACAAATCCTTGAACGGACCGTCGAAGTTTCGCTCGTTTGCTGTTGTCATAGTCTTGAGTTATGGGATTCTTAGCGCCGGACGACCGCCCGGCTTTAGTGCACCGTTCAGCCACGCCCCTCCCATCCTATCTGTTTGAGTTTTCCGTCCTCAACAATGACAGGCACTGTAGGGTCTCCATTGGATATCGCCAGCATCTCTTTCCTAAAGCTCATGTTGTCTTGCGCGTTAAACTCCTGGAAGGCGATTCCCCGTTCGTTGTAGTACACGCGGGCTTTCTCGCAGTATGGACAGCCCGGTTTGGTGTATATTTTGACTTCCAATTTTTTACCCCTCAAATTACTCGCGTCACATCGCGGGTAGTGTAACAAAGCGGTCTAGCGCTGCCAAGTTATCTGCTTCGCTGCGCTCCTGTAGTTGTTAGAGAGCGTTCGATGTTGAGAACATTTGAACCGACCTTGCCCGCGGTGGTATCGTGTGCCCGCCGTTGACGGGTTGCCTGTCGAGAAAACCACTTTTGAGCGCAAAAGCGAGATCTTCAAGATGAATGAGATGGACCTACCAAAACAACGAGCCGCGGAAAAAGCGCTTGAGCTGATCCGCGACGGCCAGGTCGTGGGGCTTGGAACCGGCTCAACTGCAAAGTTTGCAATTGAGGGAATCGCGCGGCTTGTTCGAGAAGGGCTTTCACTAAAAGGCGTTCCCACGTCGATTGCAACCGAACGCATGGCCAGGGAACTCGGCATACCACTGATTGACCTCAACGAGGCGGGCACGATTGACATTACCGTTGATGGTGCCGATGAAGTCGACCCGGATTTCAACATGATCAAAGGCGGAGGAGGCGCACTCACTCGAGAGAAGCTGGTCGCGCTCGCTTCGGCTAAGAGGGTCATATTAGTGGATGAAACCAAGCTCGTTTCAAGGCTTGGTGAATCTCGTCTCCTCCCAATTGAGGTTCTGCCTTTTGCCCGAAGAATGTCCGCGAGCCGGCTAACCGAGCTTGGTTGCGTCGCCAACATTCGACTTCAGGGTGAAACGCCGTTTGTGACCGACAACGGAAACAGCATCCTGGACTGCGAATTTGGCCCAATCGATGAACCTGGAACCTTAGAGAAGAGAATCAAAATAATACCAGGCGTAGTCGAATGCGGCTTGTTTATCGGGATAGCGGATTCATTGGTAATTGGCTTTAATGATAGAGTCGAGGTAAGAGAGCGACCCGCTTGATTTGTTTTGCCTGATCAAACATCCTGCTGTAGAATCACCCGCAACCCCCCACAGTCTTCCTGCCCTTCGGGAGGTGACCCGTGAACTGTTCCGATCTTCGAGCCGGTTTGTTTGAGAGCTTTGAAGAGTTAGTGGAAATCGATTTGTGTCGTAACCGGGCGCTGGTACCTGAGAACAACAAGCTGCTTCGCTGTTTTCAATATATCAAAATGGAGACGGTGTCGATCGGGGATTATTGCTGGAACGGCGAATGCACCAACTGCCAGGTTTGGTACCAGACCGAGGATGGTGAGATCAAGTCCGCGTTAGCGTGCCGGTTGTACGTACGACCGGGTATGGTGATCACCGGCCTGAGCACAAACCTCAGAACCGATCTTATGGACTGACGCTCGTCTCAAACCTGGCGCTGCTTAAACACATACCGATAGATCATATCGGTGAGCGCGTCAATTGCCCTCTCCTGGTCGAACTCGCAACAGCCAGTTACATAATCCTGTGATATGTCGAAGACGACTCTCTGAAGCATAAACGCGGCTGCTTCAACATCGATTTCGTAAGTGAGTCCTGCCTTTTGCGCCAGCGAAATCAGCTCGTGAAGCTTTGTCATCGAGCGCGACATTACAACCTTATGCAAGGCCGCGAAATCGGCGTCCTTGAGCAGCAGCTCGGAGACCACTCGATGAAGCCCAGAGAGCTTTTGTTTGTCGGCTATTGTGTTTGCTACGGCGGACCTTATTCTTCGTCTCAAGTCCGAGTCAAAAAGGTGCTCCGGTTTAAGCCCGTCAAAAATGTTCTTATATAGTTCGTCGGCGCGCCTGTCAAAAATGGTGAAAAAGAGTTGGCGCTTGTCAGTGAAGTAGACGTAGAACGAACCAACGCTTACGCCGGCCTCGGATGCTATGTCATTAGATGTGGTCTTCTCGTATCCCCTCTCCTGAAACAACCGAATTGCTGCCTGAACTATCTTCTCTTTTGTTTTTTTGCTGCGTGCCTGTTTTGGATTAACAGGTACGCCCAATACTATCGACTCTTCCATTTACGCCTCCGTTGCTTACTAGAAACCTCGTCGTTCCGAGTTCAGTGACGGATTATACCAGTCTATGAGTCCTGACTCAAAATAATTACCCGAAACCCGATACGATACTCAATAAACCCTGAACAAGAATCGTAGGAACGTCGACACAGCTTTGTGTCACGCTAACGGTGGCTACCCCAAGCACGGCGGTGGTGTAGAACAGTTTGAATTTAAGCGGGTTACGAATGGACTTAATCCAACACTCGAAGTGTCGATAGGGAGGGTGATGGTTGCGGCGAACTTGCAGAGGTCGTCATCGGGTTGTACAGGGTGTCCCGCTCGACCGGAATTCGCCCTGCGTCTCGAACCATTTCTTCTATCCCGGCCTTGCTCAGTTGGTTCTCATTACCTTCAGCTAGATATGACTCCATAAGCGAGCCGCCCTCGTTTATGGTCCCATCCAGATCGTCTGCACCGAAACGCAGGGCAACCTGAGCGAGCTGCTTACCAAGCATTACCCAATACGCTTTGATATGGGGCACATTATCAAGCATCAACCTCGAGACCGCGATGGTCTTGAGACTATCAATCCCACTCGGCCCCGGTAGGTGCGACAGATCTGTGCCCTTCGGATGAAAGGCCAACGGGATGAAACACATAAAGCCATTAGTCCGGTCCTGCAGATCCCGTAGCCTTACCAGATGGTCCACGCGGTCTTCGATCGACTCGATGTGACCGTAGAGCATTGTCGCATTGGTGTGGATTCCACGCCGATGAACCTTTTCAGCGAGCTCGAGCCAGCGTTCGCCTGATGTTTTGTGCGCGCATATCTGGCTGCGAGTTGGATCGCGAAAAATCTCAGCGCCGCCCCCGGGACAGCTATCCAAACCCGCCTCGATCAACCCGTCGATAACCTGTTCATCGGTTAGCCGGCAGATCCGAGTAAGGTGATCGAGCTCGACCATGGTAAACGCCTTCAAGTGCATATCCGGGAAGTTCCGCTTTAGCTCGCTAAGCAACGAAGAGTAGTAGTCGAATTGAAGCCTGGGATGTAAACCGCCGACTATGTGAAGCTCGCGCGCTCCCTCCAGATACGCTTTCCGTGCAATCTCCACACACTCCTCAACCGACCATTCGTAGGCTTCCGGGTGACGCACACGGCGATAGAATCCACAAAACGCGCAATCAGAAATGCAGACGTTGGTGTAATTCATGTGGCGGTTTACATTGTAGTAGGTTAAATCGCCGTTAATCCGCTCGCGCACCTTATTGGCAAGCAGGCCGACGGCTAACAGGTCGTCGCTTCGGAACAGTGTCATTCCATCTTCAAACGACAAACGTTCTTGATTCTCAACCTTCTCAGCTATTTCGCCCAGTTCCGCCGGCAGAGAACACGCCTCCATGAATCCCTCCAACTCGGTCTATTTCGAAGATGCCAGTGGGATTATACAAACAATGCGTCAGGTCACCAAACTTTGTCGGCGCGACAAACAAAGCGCGCCCGTTACGGCGCGCTTTGAGATCGACGGCGAAGGCTCATCGGTTTGATTCTGCTAACCGTCGTCGCGTCTGGACCCATTGAGTTCCTAGGAGGCTTCGGTTGGTTTGACTATGTCCTTTAGCTCAGTGCGTAGTCTTTCGATCTCTTTGATGCGCTCTGATATGCGCTCGAACAACGGTGCCTGTGCTTTTACTCCCTCGCTGATCAAGAACGCCGCCGCTTCTGACCTGCTCTTGAAGATCCCGGTTTGCACCAGCGCATCGAGGCTCTTCAAAGAATCGTCGTTGACCCGCACCATAACGACGTGATCTCTTGCTGAAAGGGCCGAATCAATCGCTTTACCGATCGATTCGGTCGCCTTATTGAAAACCTCTCCCGTCTTTTGAGCTACCTCCTGCGCCGCCTCCTTTACCGATGAGGCGAGCTCGTCGAACCCCGACTTCGTCGGAGGTTCATCATTAGGTATGTTGGTAACAACAATATTGTCCGTGTCCGCAGTCTTTTCCTCGAATACTACGTCCCCAGCAGCGTTTCGGTCATCCCGCATTTCACGTTTCCTCCTTACGAGAATCTTTGTTATTCACTTACGAGCTAAGTATAGGGAAAGTTCAGTGAGGGGGGAAGTAAGTTATTGCGATTGCTAAGAGGTCTGCAATATGATGGAGAACTTTTGCTGACGTGAAGTTTCGGAACAGTGCCTAGACAGTCAACTTATCCGCGTTTTTGACCACATACGGTGGAACGGACGGCAAGTCATGATGGAAACAAGACCCAAACCAGCACTCCATTCGGCCATTACTGTACCCGTAGTTCGAAAGCTGTTACACCGAGGGGCTCGCTCGCGACTCGCGCGAATC
>DASRIZ010000172.1:0-2111 GCA_035649735.1 Blastocatellia bacterium
ATCGGCTTAGTAATCGAAAAATCCATCGAGTACTCGACCATGCCGCGCCCGTTGCGCGGCGCCAACTGGATGTCAGTTATGACCGCATTCAGCGGATCGTTCGGATCAACCTCGCCGAACGCGACTCCGGTGAGGGTTTCGTATTGCCCTACGCTGCCGAACGAGGCGCCACCGAAGGCTGGTGATGTCTTCGTGCTAATGACAATCTGCGTTATTCTCGCTTCGGCCGGCTTACCGATACCCAAAAGAGCAATGGCCAGCGAGATTAAAAACACGGCCCGCGCAACGCGGGGCAGACGGATAGGCATTGTAATTCCCGGCATGCTTACAGCTTTCCTCAGCATCGGTCTCTCCTCCTCTTTCTTTAATTGCGTTAGGACTGTGTGGTTACCAAGCGGCGCTTACACCCGCTGGTGCGCAGGTGTCAAGGATTATTTTAGCTGGTGAATGCAACCTTATTTTGTCAGCCCGAGCTCTTTCGCGAGCACGATCAACGAAACTCAAATCGGCAGCAGGGCGACCGTCGTAGACGAAAGCGACAGGCGAATTTTCTTGAGCGGCGATTGGGCGAGAACTGAATTACTGTAAAGGTCAATAACGCACCAGATAAACAATGCGACAACGATTTTGTCGTTATTTTGAACAATTGGAACCAATGAATAACCCCGCCGTAAGCTTTGGAATATCAGCACTCTGTGATGAACTTTGTCTTAAAGCGTCACCCGAATGTTTTTATCGGGGGTCCAGATGATTCACGTGTCCTATTGTAGGGACGACCCCACGTGGTCGCCCATCCGAAAGGGCAGACACGCAGGTCTGCCCCTACATCGATTTATTTCGGGCTGCTACTGTTTGATTCCCAGTTCCCGATTGACGGCTCGCTGCAAGGTAAAATCGAACACCTTCGACGGCGGCACGGTCTCAGTAAGCTTCAGCGCCTGTGATTCGTCGGCGAGAAACTCTTTGATCTCTTCATCCGTCGGAATGCCGTTTTGCGTAAACGCAGGCCTGCAGCGCCGGTACCATTCGGCGGCTGTGGCCGGATCGCTTTTCCAAATCCGCACTAGCATGTCCACGGTCTCTTTCTCGTTTTCATGGAAAAACCGCGCGGCTTTGGCTTTCACGCGCAGCAGTCTGCGCAGCCAATCCGGATTGTCCTGAAATGTTTTTACCTGCACGCCAATTCCCTGTTGAATACTTGGAAACTTATCGATGGAGCTTTCAAGAACGTTCATCTTGAACTTGTCCCGTGCCAGAAAAACATACGGGGGCGTCAGAGCGGCCACCTGGATCGAGTTGCTGATCAAAGCTTGCAGCTGGGTCGCCTCGTCGCCCACCTGAGAGAACGTTAACTCCTTGTCCGAGTCGACGCCGTGTAACGCCAGCATCTTCCGCGCTGCCGAATGTTGGCTGCCGTTGATCGTCACGATTCCCAGGATTTTCCCTTTCAATTCTTTTGCCGAGCGGAATTCACCGCGCGACACCAGCCAGAAAATCGGCCGGCGCAGATCCACGGAAATCACCCTGAGCGGCACGCCGCGCATAATTCCTCGCACAGCGCTGCCCACAGAGCCCAATGCGTCCAGCTCCCCCGCGACGCCGGCGGCAATTGCCGCGTTGGCGCTCATGCGGATCAACTGGGGCTCGAAACCTTCTTCGCGGAAAAAACCCTTTTCTCGGGCGATGTAAAGCTCGATCGACGGCATGCCCGTGCTTGACATGCTGATGCTGAGCTTTTGCAGCGGCGCCTGTGCGCTGGCTAATTCCGCGCCGAATAGAATGGCAAGAGAAACTAGCTGCGCAGTCAGAACCGTGCTCAGTCGCCGTCTGTAATCGTTATGTCGCTCAATTTTCATGCTCACTCCCAGCGGTGTAACTTGGGCGTGAGAGTAGTGAATTCGCGATCACGATGTCAACGAGAACGCTCTCGATGTCGCTAAGGAGGTCCGGAATGCTTCGAGAGCCTCAGCATGATCGGAAAACTTTCGATGATTTCAAAACCCCTCCCGTTCGTCCTGAGCACTATCCAAGAGCTACGCCAGAGTTTTTAGCTTGTTAGTGCACATACAAAATCGGACATTTTTCTCACGTCACAAACTGCTTGACGCCCG
>DASRIZ010000173.1:0-32475 GCA_035649735.1 Blastocatellia bacterium
TGGTGATAGTGGGTGGATCGCGTTTCGCGATGACAGCTCGATGAAGATCTGGGAAACAGCGACTGGGCGCGAGCTAAGAACATTCAACTCTCCGAGAATATCCGGGGCTGGGGCTGATTCTACATTCCAGATGTTTGCTAATAAGTTTCTGTTTAGCCCCGACCGCCGGCTCATTTCGGTCGTTACGGAGAACAGTAAGATTGCTTTGCTCGACGCATCCTCGGCCGCGGTTCTGCATACGCTTGCCCGACACGAAGGCCCCGTCATTGGGCTCAGTTTTAGCTCAGACAGCAAATTAGTAGCATCGTCCGGCGTCGACAATCGGATCAGAATATGGGATACCGCCTCGGGACGTGAGATCCAAACACTGAGCGGCGCGGCGCTTCCGGTCAGCGACCTCACTTTCTCGCCCGACGGGAAGTCGCTGTCAATTGCGGGCTACGAGGCTGTTAATAAATGGGAGCTCGCTAGCGGCGGCGTCCAACGGGCAGTTGTCTTGCCGGACGATTATGCTCGCCCGCAACAGCAGGGGATGACCGAACGGGGCGGGGTTCTTAGCTCGGACGGCAAACTGCTTATTACCGGAAGCACCACTGAGTCGGCTGCCAAAGTTTGGGAGGTGAACACTGGACGGGAAGTCGCGAAGATCTCGCTTTCGTCTGGGAAAGAACTCGGCGGTGCGACATTTAACAGCGACGGGAGCACGGTTGCTCTGCTCGAGAAGAACAAGCAAACGGGAACGGCCCCCACTCAAGGTCCTCAGCAGCCTTCGGCTCAGCCTCCCACTGGCATTCCAACTCAGGCCATCCCAATTCCCGATATGACCCAGATGATGGAGGAGATGAGAAAGAATCCGAAAAAAATGCAGGAGCAAATGAAGAAAGCTCAGGAGCAAATGCAGAAAATCCAGGAGGCGATAAGCAAGGGCGACCTGAGCGCGGCCGGCGGGGTATTGGAATCGCTGGGTATCTCTTCCCCGATATCTGGACCACGTAAGAGTCCCAACTTCCTTCGCATTTTCGATGCGGCGAACGGGCGCCAACTTCAAGAAGTATCGGTCGCGAGTGGGTTTTTGGGCGGCACGATTGAGAATACAGGAATGTCCAGTTCGAGCTTGTCATTCAGTCCGAACGGACGTGTCCTTGCTTCATCAGTCGGATTCGCCGCGCCAATATCCTTGCGTGATTCAGCAACCGGTCAAGAGTTGCAAGTGCTGAAGGCTTTGAATTCTCTGAGCGTACAGAGCCTGGGTTGGAGCCCCGATTCGCAAAAGCTGGCCTCGGCTCATTGGATCACGAAACGCAACATGATGGATCCGAATGCCGGAGACAATTTCACCTTTGAAGATATGGCCTTCGTAATCAAGGTCTGGGACGTCAAAACTGGAGCCGAGTTGCACACACTCACCGGGCACAGCAATTTTGTAGGCCGGCTCACGTTCAGCCGAGACGGCAAATTGTTGGCCTCGGGCGGGTCCGACAGCGTCATAAAGATTTGGGATCTCGGGACGGGACGCGAGTTGCGCACGCTAAAGGGCCACACCGGCTCAATCGCGAAAATTGAGCTCAGCGGTGACGGCCGCTTTGTCGTTTCGGGAAGCGACGACGGCAGCACCAGACTCTGGAACCTGCAATCCGGCGAGCTGCTGGCGACAATGGTCAGCGTGAATAAGGGCGACGATTGGCTGGTAGTAACGCCTGACGGATTATTTGACGGCTCACCCGGTGGTTGGAATCAAATTCTGTGGCGATTCTCACCTAACACCTTTGACGTCTCGCCGGTAGAAATATTTTTCAACGAGTACTACTACCCCGGACTGCTTCCCGACATCGTTGCGGGAAAGAAGGTCGCCGCCGCGGCCGACATCTCACAAAAAGACCGCCGCCAACCCCGGCTTACAATCGAGACCGGCGAGGCGCCAACATCCAGCGTTACGACTCGGACTCTTAAGGTCAAGATCAACATCACAGAAGCACCAGCGGGAGCGCAGGATGTGCGGCTGTTTCGCAACGGCTCGCTAGTTAAGGTGTGGCGCGGCGATGTGCTCAAAGGTAACCCAGGCGCGGCGCTTGAAACGACTATCAGCGTAGTGGCCGGTACGAATCGCCTGACCGCTTATGCTTTCAACCGCGACAATGTGAAGAGCACCGACGCAAAGCTGGCGATCAACGGCGCCGATTCGCTCAAGCGGCCTGCAACACTCCACCTTCTCGCTATCGGCGTCAATCAATACGCCAATGCGGGTTACAACCTCAAGTATGCCGGCGCGGATGCGCGCACGTTTGCCGAGGAAGTCGAACGTCAACAGAAGAAGCTGGGGAGATTTGGGCAGATCGAGGTCACAACTCTGTTTGATAAAGATGCGACCAAAGCAAACATTCTTCACGCGCTACGGCGTTTGGCGGGTTCGCAAGATACCAAACCGCCAGCCGGCGCTCCTGCAGAACTGGAGAAGATCAAGCCCGCTGAGCCGGAAGACGGGGTAGTCATTTTCTACGCCGGACACGGGACCGCGCAGGATCAACGGTTCTACCTGATACCACACGATCTGGGCTACGCCGGGGCGCGTACCGATCTAACCGAAACCGGATTGAAGTCAATCCTGTCGCATAGCTTGTCCGATCTGGAGCTCGAGCAGGCGTGTGAAGGGATGGACGCCGGACATTTGCTGATGGTAATCGACGCCTGTAACAGCGGTCAGGCGCTTGAAGCCGAAGAGAAACGTCGTGGGCCAATGAACTCGAAAGGGCTTGCGCAGCTGGCGTATGAAAAGGGCATGTACATCCTGACCGCGGCGCAGAGTTATCAGGCAGCGATGGAAGCCGAGCAACTGGGGCACGGCTACCTGACCTATGCGCTGGTTGAGGAAGGTTTGAAGGCGACGGCCGCTGACAGCCAGCCGAAAGATGGACAGGTCGTGCTGCGTGAGTGGCTCGACTATGCGACCGATCGCGTGCCTCGAATGCAAGAATCGAAGATGAAGGAAGGGCGTGGCCTGAAGCATTCGGTCGCGTTTGTCGAAGGAGAGGAGAAAGTCGAAGAGGTAGACAAACGCAACGTCCAGCGCCCTCGGGTCTTTTATAGGCGGGAGCCTGAGTCGCAACCGATGGTTGTGGCCAAACCTTAAACGTAGATCGCACGAAGCGTGAACGGCGGCTGGCCGCGCAGCGGTCTCCTACCGATAGAAGGCACGAAGGTGAAGGGCGGCTGGCCGCGCAGCGGTCTCCTATCGATAGAAGGCACGAAGGTGAAGGGCGGCTGGCCGCGTAGCGGTCTCCTATCGATAGAAGGCACGAACGTGAAGGGCGGCTGGGCCGCGTAGCGGTCTCCTACCGATAGAAGGCACGAAGGGTGAACGGCGGCTGGCCGCGTAGCGGTCTCCTATCGATAGATCGAGGTTGAATATGATCCTTGTTGCGCGTTCGCCGGTGTCTGGCCGGAAGACAGGTAACCGCTACGCGGCCATGTCGCGTAGCGACTGCGATGATCTACCGATAGGATGCCGCTACGCGGCCAGGTCGCGTAGCGACTGCGATGATCTACCGATAGGGCGCCGCTACACGGCTCAGCGGAAGCTACAAATTTGCGGACTTGTTACTTGCGCATTGCTCACCATATTTGGCCCGTCAATCGCGCGATCGCAAGATCAAACCCGCGGTCTGCGAGTAAAGAAGATCGAAGAGAGCCGTCCGGCGTCAACAACACCCACCGACCCAAAGCAACCGCGCACTTATCGTTCAGCAACCTCCTCGGCCTCATCTTCCCAACTGCGCACACCTGGGTCTGCGTCAGAAGCAGTCATCGGCGTCACGCTGTGGCGGTTGCGGTCGGCTCAATCATCGAACGTTCAAGGCGCGAGAATCCTCGAGCACCAGCCGACCAAAAACACCGAATGGATGGCCGAGAGAATCGAAGCCGATTCGCGGATCAGTGAAGGTGAGCGGGTGCGGGTGAGCATTGAGTCTCCAACCACCGGCCATCTGTACGTCATAGATCGGGAACAATACGCAGACGGCACTCTGGGTGATGCATACCTAATCTTCCCCACCGCGCGCACTCGAGGTGGAAACAACGCCGTTGTCGCGGGACGAGTGATCGAATTCCCCGCTCAGGAAGACAACCCGCCTTACTTCACGCTAACGCGCAGCCGCGCGGATCACGTCGCCGAGGTCCTGACGCTTATTGTGTCGCCGCAGCCTCTTGGCGATCTATCAATCGGTCCAGAACCTACCAAGGTCGCGACTGAAAAGCTCGCGCGATGGGAAAAGGAGTGGGGTGGTCAAACCGAGCAGTTTGAGCTCGAGGGTGGTGCGGGTTTGCCGTACACCTCGATCGAGAAGTCAGCGGCCAGCGGCGAGGCTTCGAGGATGCTGACTCAAGGGGATCCGCTTCCGCAAACGATCCTGCGATTGACGGCAAAACCTGGCAGCGCGGTTCTTGTAACAGTTTTTCTGCGAATCGCCCGATGAGATTGAGCGCCTCCGGTCGAATACTCTGTTCGAATGCGCATGAAAGGAAAGACTATGCGTCTTAAGCAGCCTCGCGTGCCGCCTCTTCCCCAGTCTGAATGGGATGACAACACGGCCGACGTTCTGCGGGGTCTTCGCCGCGATGGTCAGATATACAACATCTTTACCACCTTGGCGCGACATCCCCAGCTCTTGAAACGATGGCTGGTTTTTGCTAACCACATCCTTTCCAAGTCTACGCTTCCAGCGCGCGAGCGAGAGATCGCCATTCTGCGGATGGGCTGGAATTGCCGCGCCGAGTACGAGTGGGGCCATCACCTTGCCATCGGAAAACAAACCGGGCTCGATGATGACGATATAAGACGAATCTCTGAAGGTCCGGACGCGGCAGGGCTTGATCCGTTCGAAGCTGTACTGCTCCGCGCAGTTGACGAGCTGAACGCCGATACGTTTCTCAGCAACAACACCTGGCAAGCCCTGTCAGCGCGTTACAACCCCCAGCAGATGCTCGATTTTATTTTCACTGCCGGTCAATACAAGCTCGTTTCAATGGTGCTCAACTCACTCGGCATTCAGCTGGAAGAGGGCTTCGAGAGTTTCTCAGATGAGACTAAACAATAAAGTTGCGATCGTTGTTGGCGCAGGACAAACTCCGGGCGACACGATCGGTAATGGTCGCGCGACAGCGATATTATTTGCCCGAGAGGGCGCTCGGGTAGTGCTCGTCGACAGTAACTACGAGTCGGCTCTCGAGACTAAAGCGCTTATAGACGATGAAGGCGGTATCTGCGTAGCGGTTAAGGGCGATGTCACGCGTCAGGAGGACTGCGACGCTGTTGCGCTCGCCGCTGTTGAAGCGTACGGCTGTATTGATGTCCTCCATAACAACGTCGGCATCGGCGGGGGCGACGATGAGATTCTGAGTCTCACTGAACAGTCGTGGGACAAGATTATGACGGTGAATCTCAAAGGTATGTTTCTGTCGGCGAGGAGCGTGCTTCCGGTGATGCGCGAACAACGCCGCGGGTCGATCATCAATATCTCCTCGATTGCCGCGGTTTGCGCGACATCCATAGTAGCGTATAAGACTTCAAAGGCCGGGGTTAATGCGCTGACTCACCAGATCGCGCTTGAAAACGCTAAGTACAACATCCGGGCCAATGCGATCATGCCCGGTTTGATGAACACTCCGATGGCAATAGAGGGGATCTCAAGAGCTCGAGGAATACCGAAGGAAGAATTGATCAGTCAGAGAGACGCGCGGGTTCCGCTTGGCTCAAAGATGGGAACGGCCTGGGATGTCGCTTACGCCGCATTGTTCCTCGCGTCGGACGAAGCGAAATTCATCACAGGAGTGATTCTGCCTGTCGACGGCGGCCAAAGCGCAAGAATCGGATAACCCGCCAAAGCAATCCAGGCTGCAAGGGGAAGCGTTATGACGAATTGGCTGTTGATCGTATTCTCATTCTTGGCATTCGTGGCGGCTGGTCAACCGGCGCCAGATGCAGTATCGGAGGAGTTCAACAGACTTCGCGGACAATGGCGGCTTGTCAGTGAGATTGATGACGGCAAGCCGATGCCCGCGGACCAATTCGGGAAGAAGAACATTCTAACCTTCGACGCCACGGGAAAGTGGGTTGTTGAAATCGACGGCAAAGTCGTTGGCGAAGGAACAGCCAAAATCGACCCGACAAGGAAACCGAAAACGATTGACTATACTTTCACAAAAGGCGAGAACACCGGCGGGCGATTTGAAGCGATCTACGAGCTTGTCGGCGACTCATTCCGGCACTGCGGCGTACTAAAGGGTACGCGGCCCTCGGAGTTTTCATCGAAACCGGGCTCGAGACATTTCCTCGTAATGTTCAGTCGCGAGAAGTGAGAATTGGCGCCGGTCTCTAGATCATTTCCAGCAACAAGCATCTGGTGATACTATGCCGCGGTCACTGACTAAAGAACGTAAACGGCCCATGTACAGCTCTCAACACATTTGAAACCATCGCCTTCGTCATCGATCCGGAGAGTCGCTCTTGCCAGCTTTATCGGCACTACGATCGAATGGTACGACTTTTTCCTCTATGGAACCGCCAGTGCACTGATCTTCAACAAGCTCTTTTTTCCAAACTACGATCCTCTGACCGGTACACTTGCATCGTTTGGCACCTACGCGGTCGGGTTTGCTGCGCGTCCAATCGGCGGAATAGTCTGCGGTCACTTCGGCGACCGAATCGGTCGCAAATCAATGCTCATCATGACGTTGCTCATTATGGGTGTCGCGACATTCTTAATTGGCTGCCTCCCTACCTATAACGAGATTGGAATTTGGGCGCCGATATTGCTGGTGGTGTTGCGGATGGCTCAGGGATTTGGCGTCGGAGGCGAGTGGGGTGGGGCTGTGCTCATGGCGGTTGAGCACGCTCCTTCGGGCCGGCGAGGGTTCTATGGAAGCTGGCCTCAAATCGGTGTACCGGCGGGTTTGTTACTTTCGACGATTGTGTTCGGACAGATTGCAAAGCTTCCGGAGCAAGCGTTCCTTTCGTGGGGTTGGCGGATTGCGTTTCTCGGCAGCATAGCGCTCGTTGGCGTAGGGTTGTTTATTAGACTTGCCGTAGTTGAGCCGCCCGTGTTCGCAAAGCTCAAGGAGGCGGGCACCGGCGCTCGATTGCCGATCCTCGACGCAATTCGCAATCATCCGAAGAGCGTCGCGCTTGCGATGGGTGCGCGGATTGCCGAGAACGGGGCGTTTTACCTGTACACCGTTTTTGTGCTGACCTACGCGACACAACCGTCAATTGGCTTTAACAGCTCGGTGGTACTGAAGGCGATTGCGATCGCGGCGACGGTCGATTTGATGGCTATCCCAATATTTGGCGCACTGTCAGACGTGTTGGGGCGCCGGCCGGTATATCTGTTCGGAGCCCTCTTCACCGGCTTGTTTGCTTTTCCGTTTTTTTGGCTGATCGATAGCTCGAACAACGGTCTACTGGTGCTTGCCATAGTGTTAGCTTTGGCAGTAGGCCATGCCGCGATGTATGGTCCGCAGGCGAGTTTCTTCTCAGAGCTATTTGGAACTCGAGTTCGATACAGCGGCGCGTCACTGGGGTATCAATTGGCTTCGGTGATCGCGGGAGGGCTTTCGCCGTTGATCGCGACCGGTCTGCTAAGGCGGTACGCGGCATCCTGGCCGGTATCATTGTTCGTAATCGGGATGGCGGCAGTAACGACGGTCTCGGTCTACTGGGCCGCTGAGACGGCTCACTCGGATATTGAAGAAACCACCCCAGGCACCCGCCACGAGTCCTAACCTTGCGCCCATCTCTGACTGTCGAGATCCAGGAGGAGATCGGATTTCGCAAACGCGTCAAGCTAGCGCTTCCTGCCGGAACGAGACAGCTTTAGCCGAAGCTTCTGATTGATTCGGTTCAGAATGGATCCGATGCCGATGGGCGAGATCTCAAGGCCAAGCGTTTTCTTTATTTCCTCCAGCGTCAACCCATCTAAATAACGAAGCTTAAAAATCAGCGCATCGCGCTCACGATGTCTGCGGCTTACTGCTCGGTTAAGCGCTGCCTCGAGGTCATCCATAGTGAGATTGGATACGGGCCCTGTCGACGATCCGTCGATGCCGCTAACCGCATCCTTGAGCATGCCACCGTCTCCGGCGTTCTCCAGCAACTCGTCGAGGGAAAAACTGATTTTAGGTCTCTTCTGAGCTTTCGCCTCTCTGAAGTGGTCGCGCACGACGTTCATCGAGATGATTCCAAGGTATTGAAATATGGAGTTGTCGTGCTGGCCCTCAAACCGGTCGAGTGCGCGCTTGCCCTCCTCGACAAGCCGAACATAGACAACCTGCACCAGATCTTCGATCAAGTCATCCGGAAACTGCGCGCGTCGATCAATCTCTTGAGTTGCTCGGGAATGAAAGGTCTTTGCGACGCTCGCTCTGATTGCTCCGTGATATCGCCGGACAAACTCTCGCCAGGCGTCCTCGTCGGGAGGGCGTTGTTGACATCGCGTTAGTAACTGGTGAACCGTCAATTGAACAGCCACCGAGCGCGCCTCAGACATCACATTCTTACCTGAAAAAAAGGAATCTGGCCGGCTACGCTTTTCACGCCTAACACCGTGCATCCTGCCGTGTGATGCTTATTGGCGGGCGATTTCTATTTATGAGGATGCGCCCCCTGCCGGACGCGGCACTGAGTATAGCAAATCCCTACTTGCGGCTGATAGGGCATTCTTGCATGTGAGAGCTTTCCCACTATCAGAAAGTCAGTCATCCCCAGGATCGAACCTGAAGCCCGGTGGGAAATGGTTTAGAGGGCCCATGCCACGGCCAACCTCCGGCGCTTCTGCAATCGCCCGAGCGATATACTCTTTGGCGATCGGAACCGAGTCGCGCAGAGATCGTCCCCTGGCAAGCAGACAGGCAAGCGCCGAGGCAAACGTGCATCCTGTCCCATGGGTATGTTTCGATCTGATTCGTTCTGTGCTGAATACCGCTGCACCTTGCGAATCGAGCAGCAGATCCATCGCGAGGCTGGTGGCCGTATCTCCGCCTGTAATCAGCACCGCTTGGGCCCCTGTTTTTCTGATCGCTTCAGCAGCAGCTTCCATCTGGCCTTGATCTTTGATATCTACGCCACTGATTCGACGCGCTTCCTGGATATTGGGAGTCACGACTGAGGCCAGAGGAAACAGATCGCTGGTAAGCGAATCAAGCGCCCGATCATCCATCAAACCAAAGCCGCTCGTGCTCTGCAAAACCGGGTCGACGACCACCACGGGGATCGAATTGGCCCTTATAATCGAAGCGACCTTACGTATGATCTCAGCGGTTGGCAACATTCCTGTTTTGATGGCGGAAATCTCAAAATCAGCGAACAGGGGCTCGAGTTGTTGAAGGGTGATCTCCGCGGTTTGATTTAGTGCGCCGGCAACTCGTTGCGTGTTTTGAAAGGTCAAGCTTGTGACCGCCGCAAGTCCATAGCATCCGAACGCCGCAAATGTTTTGATGTCAGCAAGTATCCCGGCCCCTCCGGAGGGATCAAACCCGGCAATCGTCAATACAACGGGTTGGTTGGTCTGTGTATCCATCACGAACCCAGGGCAATCCCTTTGCAGCGAAACAACGACTACGATTTAGTCAATGCCGTCGCTTTTATCGCGTCCACGACTGAGCGCAGGTCCTTAGCCTCGGTGAACATCGAGATGCCGGCCACACCTGCTGCCCCGGCCTCGAGGGCATGTCGAAAGTTATCGTCTTTAATGCCGCCAAGAGCCAAAACCGGAATGGTCAACCTCGCAGCCGCCTGGCGCAGGGCCTCGATTCCAACGGGTTCACCATACTCGCGTTTTGACGCGGTCTCAAACACCGGTCCAAAGACTACAAAGTCAGCGCGGCCGTGTTGAGCCGCCATGGCTTCCTCGATTGTGTGAGTTGACACTCCCACAAGCATTTGCTCCGCGATCGCTCCTCGTATCACGTCAACGGTCAAAGATCGCGTTGTCAGATGCACACCACACCCCGCACACCCGGCTATATCCGCGCGATCATTTATAAGGACGCTTGCTTGATACCGTCGCGCTGATTTTGTCAGTGCATCAGCAAGAATAAGGAGGTCGCGAGGCGGGAGGTCGCGTTCGCGGATCTGCACCATATCCACACCCGCGGCAAGGGCGCGATCCGCAAATTCAACCAGGAAGGTCAGGTCCGAGTTTGTCGTTTGGTTCGGAAGCAATCGCCGGTCGGTTATTAAGTATACCAGGGGCTTCGAGGGATTTTGGATAAGACTCCTCACTTTGCCACTCAGTCTGAAACGCACGAGCAGTTTTCTTAAAGTTGATAATCTCCCACACCCCCAGGAGTATGTTCAACACGCCGAGACCAGTGACCGCCCCGCGAGTGTAACCGCTCTTGACGGCAAGAGCGAGCCACGGCCAGTGAATCTTGTCGGCGGCCAGCACAAGCAGGTAGTTCTCGCTCCAGGACGGGCTTGGAACCCACGGCAGGATAACCAGCAGAATACCGATCTCAAAACAGATCAGGATAAAGAAGACAATCGTGAGCTTGACGGACATATGCGCAGCTTCAACTTTAGTCTGTGAGCCGACCTCTCATTCGGTCACATACTTGAGTCTATTCTACGTCCCGTGCGGCCCGCAACTGCTTTATCTTCGCAGCAACTTTCCGATAGTTCACATCGATTCCATAGACCTGTGTGAACACATCAATCGCCTTATCGATCTCGCCCATTTCTTCGTAGCAGATTCCGATCTCGAACCGCAAAGCTTGATACTCGTCCTCGAGTCGATTGGGTATGTTCAGGCCTCGTTCGAACCACATGACTGCCACGCCTGGGATCTCTTTCCGCTTGAAGCATACGCCCAGCATGTTGCAACAATGTATGCAATCGCCTTCGAAGTCCTGCGCGCCCGCCGTTCTAAACGCCATCTGGAACTCGGAAATCGCTTCATCGAGCAGATCCATGTCTTTGTAAGCAAGACCGAGGCTGTAGTGCGTTTCAAAATCCACGAGCGGCTTAAGGTCGCCAGTCTGTTCCTTCAGTTCTTCAAAAATCTCTTGCAATTCATTTTGCGCGGCTGTCAATTCGGACCCATCAACCGTTGTCTGATCGACTACCTCAACCGGCGGTACCGTTTGTGTTTCCTCGGTCATCGCAACCTGGGAATAGTCATTTAAACCATCGATGATCGAGGTTTGACCGTCTTCATTTGTTGATGCGTGAGTGTCCTGAGGTACGTAACCAAAGGTGGTATCAATACTCGATACGAGAGATTCGATCAGATCACCTGTTCCAAACCGCATTTCCACGCGCGGTGCGGCAGCGACCGGTCGTGATTCCTCCACCGGTCGTGAATCCTGCACCGGTTGTGACTCCTCCACTGATCGTTCGGCCTGCTCGAATCGCGGCTCGTCCTCGGTTTTAAGGAGTCCGGCCTGACCGGTCTCGTCCACCTGAGAATGCGTCATCAGGTCGCTTGTGTTGAGCTGAACAAGCAGATCCGGATACAAAGGACCGGATTCTTTGTTGATCAAGAATGGGCTGTCACCGCTCTCCGCGTCACTTACCGCAGAGGAGTCCGATTCGATATTGTCATAGGTTGGAGTTTCGATTTCCTCTTCACTGACACATACCTCTAATTGAGCAGCAGGCGGGTTCTCTTGTGAGTCAACATCTCGCTGACTCGTATACTCCTGGGTGAGTTCCTGAATTGCCTCCGCCTCTTGAGCTAAAACCGACATGTCTTCGATTGATTTCCGCGCGGGTGGCTCGATAAGAGCGCCTGAGTCTCCATCCAGGCGTTTGTATCGCGCCAGGATCTCCGGATGATCACCATTCTCGTCGCGCAACCTTCCCAAGGTATCGCGCGCAATCTCCACATAACCCTGGGCAATATAAAAGTCGATTCCCTCCAGTTCATCGCGGAGCACCCGAGGCATAGTGTCGGACGCCAGCGAGCTGGCCGAGCGGAAGGCCTTGTCCGCGGCAGGAGCCTCCTCGGGCTCGTCGGTCTCGCTGATAAGAGTGTCGCTGTAGCGAAAATCGTCCGATGGTTGTGAGTGAAGCGCGAAGCCTGATCCAGTGTCCCCGTTCCCGGAGAACTCGCTCCCTTCCGGCACAGTCACAAAACCGCTGTCCGCCAACGCACCAGTCTGATATCGGCTCCAATCAACGCCGGAGGCGTCACTAACTTCAAACCCCGATCCACTTGCAACCGCCACTTGATCCGCAGTCTCAGGTACCGCGTCGTCGAACGACACGGACTGTTCGCTGGACCATTCACCGGATTCGGCTGGAGTGGAAGCTAACTCTGGATCCATCAGCGGATTTAGCTGATAAGCCTCGGCCATGTAGTCGCTTGCGCGGGCCGTTTCACCGCGGTTTTGGTGGATCCGCCCCAGCTGCAGGCACTCTTGTGCAGCCTTGTCCATGATCCCCGCGCGCAAGTATATGTCCTTCAATTTCAAATGAACTTGAACGTTTTCCGGTGCATAAACCAGAATCGCTGAAAGTATTTCCACCGCGTGGTTTACCTGGCCGTGGCCAGCCAATATCTCGGCTTCGGAGATCTGCCTGATCACAAACGTATCGTCAAAAGCGGCCGACTGAAAATCAAGCGGGCCGGTCGCGCGAACCACATCCGGCGAGTCGGCTTCAACGATATCCTGTACGCCCAGGTTGTAGAGCCGCTGAAGATGAAGAGGCTCATCCGGCTCGAGTCGGGCAAGTTCTTTGAGCGCGGCGACCGCCTCCTGGTCATCGCCTTTTCGCATGGCAGCTTCCACAAGGGAGTTTAGTGTGGCGATGAGATTGTGGTCCTCGCGGATCCGCAGAAATATCTGGGACAACCGCTTTAGCGCGCCGATGTGATTCATTTCCTTATCGAGAACGCGGCGAAGAAAATCGATCGCTTTGTCCTCTTCGCGTTTGGCAATCAACACCTCTATGCAACCGTCGATCTGTTCTGCGGCGCGATCCAGATCCCCGATCTGCAGAAATCTCCGGCCAACTTCGAGTAAGTAGTGGTAACGGTTCTTGTCCAACTCAACGAGACTAAGGAAAGTCCGCTCCGCGTCGTCCATCATACCCGCCGACAAATAGGTACGGCCCAGGATAGTCAACAACTCGACGTCGCCCGGATTTCGTTCGAAAGCCTCGCAAAGAATATTGATAGCGCGATCGGTCTGACCTTGCTGGGTATAAATCGTTGCGATCGCGGTAAGCGCCTGTCGGCTATCAGGATTGATGACTATAGCTTTGAGATTTGCATTGAGCGCTTGTTCGATGTCGCCTTTGCGAAGGAACTCGGCCCCGGCCATTATGAAAGCCTCGTGGGCCTGCTCGGTCATCGATTCACGCGAGTATATCTCGCCGAGTTTCATGCGAACCGATGTGTTGGAAGGATCGAGATCGGCGATTTTCTGATAGGCTTCGAGCGCCTTACGTGTTTGGCCTGCGCGGGCATAGGCGTCGGCGACTTGCAAGTATTGTTGCCGGGCTTCGACCAGCAGCCCTTGCTGCGAATAGAGATTCGCGAGCTTCATAGCTGTTTCTACATTTGTGGGATCGAGCTTGGATATCTTTTTGAGCATCGCGATAGCTTTCAGAGTAAAGCCACCCTCGCGATAGCTATCGGCAATACGGGAGAAGTTGGAAATTGCGTCCTGGATCCGACCCGCTCGAACGTAAAGGTCGCCAAGCGTGTTGATTGTAGTCAGGTCACCCGGATCCGCGCTCACCACCTTGCGATACTCGTCGATAGCCGCCGGGATTTTTCCCTGAAGTACATACTTCTCGGCGGTGCGCAGAACCTTAGACTTGTTTAGTGACATAAACCCCTCCCGAGGCAAGCGCCTCCCTACACTCTTCTGTTCGGTCAAGGGGCGGGGTGCTTAGTCCGAGGTTGGAAGCGACTAAAGGGGCGATTCTTCTTCGAAGCCTTCAAAGTTGAAGGACGGTTGCGAAAACAGGACGCCTCGAAAGCTCAACCGGTGAATAGCTGACGGGCCAAGGCGCACAATTGCTTCCTGATGAAACCGCGTGTTGTATCCGGCGTGCAATGCAAAGCCATATCCCGGATACTGCTCGTCATACTCTGTCATCCACTGATCGCGTTTTACCTTAGCTATGATCGAGGCGGCCGCAACGGAAACCGAAAGACAATCACCTTTGATTATCGGCGACTGGGGGCAGTCAAGGTTGGGGACCTTCTGATGCCCGTCTATTAAAACATAGTCGGGTAGGGGTCGCAATGCTTTTATTGCCAGCTCCATCGCGCGCAAAGAAGCCTTTAGAATGTTGATTTGATCGATCTCATCGTGCTCGATTCGAGAGATGGAATAGGAAACCGCGCGTTGCTGAATCTCACTCGCCAATCGCTCCCGCTGAAGCCTCGTAAGCTGCTTGGAATCGTTTATTCCGTCCGGCAGATCATCGAGATTCAGGATGCATGCCGCAGCGACAACCGGACCCGCCAGCGACCCGCGACCAACTTCATCCGCCCCGGCCACATACTTTGCACCGGCAGCCATATACTGATACTCAAACGTTGTATCGCAAGACATTAGGGAAAACTGAGAGTAAAGACGAAACCTAAAAACAGGGCCGATAGCGGGAAACTTTCAGCCCTGGTTTATTCTATGGCCCCGGTCAATGGACTCGACGCCGAGGCGTAGAGCTTTCTCGGGATTCGACCAGCCAGATGCGCGAGCCTTCCGGCCCGAACTCCGAAATTCATAGCCTCAGCCATCGCAATTGGGTCATCCGCTCCCGCAATCCCGGTGTTCATCAGAACGCCGTCAACCCCAAGCTCCATCGCAAGCGCTGCATCCGAGGCAGTGCCAACACCGGCGTCGACAATCAGCGGAACCTCGTTGATTTGTTCGCGGAGAATTCTCAGGTTCGTGAGGTTCTGGATACCGAGACCTGAACCGATCGGCGCCGCCAACGGCATAACTGCCGCGGCGCCCGCTTCGATCAATCTTCGGGCCACGATTAGATCGTCATTGAAGTACGGCAATACAACAAAGCCTTCTTTGACAAGCTCTCGAGTGGCCTCCAGAAGCCCCTGGTTGTCTGGAAACAAGGTTCTTTCGTCGCCAATGACTTCGAGTTTTACCCAGTTGTTATCGAGCACCTCGCGCGCCAGCATCGCGGTTCGTATTGCATCGTCCGCCGAATAACAACCGGCCGTGTTTGGCAAAATGTGATACTTCTTTGGATCGATATGATCGAGAAACGATTCCTGGCTCCGGTCAGAAAGGTTCACGCGCCTCACAGCCACGGTCACCATATCAGTACCAGAAGCTTCCAGCGCCTTCACCATTACCTCGAAGCTCGAGTATTTTCCCGAACCAAGAATTAAACGTGATCGAAACTCCCGCCCAGCAATTATGAGTGAATCTGACATGATTAAGACCTTAATGAAACGTGATGCGTGATGCGTTACCGGACCTCCGGTTTTATCAAGCACTGCGAGTTATGCGCTCCCTCATAAAACCGGAGGTCCGGGTCACGCATCACGCTTCACGCATCACCCATCACGTTTCCTTCTCTCCCCCTCCCACAAAATGCACGATCTCTACTTTGTCACCTTCCGAAATCGTTGTCGAGTCCCAATCGGCCCGCCGGACTATCCGCCGATTCAGTTCGACGGCCACCCGCTGAGCATCGAGGCCAAGTAACTTTATCAGATCGCTGATGCCGGAATCGTCGGCTATATCGGTGTGATTTCCGTTGACGAGGATGATCAACTGAGGCCTTCGTTACGCTCTTCGAATCAGGTTCTTTAGTTCGCCGTGTCCAGTCCCGGACTGCGCTTCGATAACAATCGCAGCGGTTCCCGTGCTGAAAGACGGAAGAGTCAGGCTAAAGTTCGCAACTCCGTCCCTGCCGACCCGTCCAATGAACACCTGCGGCTTGAACGCCGTACCGATGATCTTTACCGTAACGGTGGCATCAAAATCGGGCTTTGTCTCGTGGGTCACTTGAACTCTTAGCCCAACGCTTTTGCCTGCGGTGAAGACCTGAGGATTGAGCACTTTCACGTCCAATTTGGCGTGGCCGCCACCGCGCTTTACGTAGTCCTCAAGCACCTGGTCGAGGTTAAGTCCGCCGGTCTCTCCGCGCGCCGGTGCCCCGGCCTTTACCGCACCCGAGGACCGCCCACCCGCTCGAACCGAGTTTGGGGAGGGGTTCGCTGCCGGGAAGAGGGGCGCGGGTTCTTCGATTGGAATGGCAGAGTTCGGGGAAATCTCATCTCTGTGGTCTGCGCCGAGCGGCAGTTCCCCGGAATCGGCGAAGGCGTGTGCTACTCCGGCCTCGTGTGGTGACGGCGTAGTAGTCTGCTCTTCTTGCGGGGCATTGGCCGTTTGGTACTTAAGCGAATGACGAATAAGGTCATCGATCCTGCCTGCCTTGATTGCCGCAATAATGACCTGATGCTGCCGCTTTAGAAGTGACGAAAGGGTTTCCCTACGCGCATCCTCGTCAATCAAATCGGGATATGGAGTAAGTTTTTTGGCGACGATTGTGCCGCCGACATATATCAGCGACTCCAGAATCGGGTTATCCCTGCCGCCATCTTCGGTCTGCACGTGATACACGTGTCCCTCGTGACGAACATCGGTGTTAAACCCGGTTATCATCTGGGTCGAAACTAACATAGGGCATTTTCGCAGTCAATAATCTGCTACTTTGCCCGCGTTCTGTTTTCAGCAGTTTGTGTTGGAGCCACACTCCTCGGCACGGCTTGCGGAATGCCTTTGGTCAAACTGCGCGCCGACAGTCGGCGAGTCTGAATTCCAGATAATCAGCCTCCTCTTGCCTTAGAACTATAGGGGACCTGGGCATACATCCGGCATAACTAGAAACGGGGCGTGACCGTCTCCGTCCTTGTCACGCCACGGAATTATTATTGACCCTGTTTGTCGTTGAATGTACCGTTGGCTTAGATATATTTGGGCCGTTTGAAGGTGACTGGGCTCGGTCGTCAAAACCACGCTCCAGTCGGTAATCGAAGCAGCAAGAACCTCAATGGTCCTGCCCTCATGTTCCTACAGCAGCACCGCCGAAGTGCCACCGCCGATTCCGATTCGACGGAATGAGAGATTTGCTATGCATCTTGATCTACTAAAAACGCTGAGCAATCATAGCCGCGACGTAAATTCGGTTGCCTTTTCCCGCGACGACAGTTTCCTCGTATCTGGCGGCGGCGATCGCACTGTTCGCTTATGGGAAGTCGGCACGCAGCAGTTACTCCATACGATGGAACACGGCGAGTGGGTCAACGATGTTGCGTTCGCCCCCTCGAGCCAGGCCGTCGCTTCAGTCGCTCGCGATGGGTCGATCAAGATCTGGAGCGTCAAGACGGGCGAAATGTTCGGCGCCGTTAAAGCCCATCCCAAAAACGCTACCAGCCTCGCCTTTTCGCCTGACGGTGCACGCATTGTCTCGGGCGGCGATGAAGGCGCAATCCGCGTCTTCAATCTGCGAGAGAAAAAGATGGAAGGCGGGGTCAACGCGCACAATGGATGGGTTTGGCACTTGGCGTTCACATCACTAGGCGACCGATTGCTGTCGGCTGGCGGCGATCACCTCGCTCGCGTCTGGCGGTTCGGCAGTAAAGACAAGGCGATTGTGCTTGAGGGACATAAGGACGAAGTGCTCTACGCGAGCTTTTCGACCGACGATCGCTTCGTGGTGACCGCCGCCAAGGACGGCGCTGTCAGTGTTTGGGAGAGCGAGTCAGGCCGCCAGATCTACTCGTTTCAAGCACACGAGGGCGCAGTCAACGCCGCCAACTTCTCGCCCGACGGAATTCATCTGGGAACCGCAGGAGCCGACAAAACGGTTCGCATCTGGCAGGCTGAAAACGGTCAACTCGTGCGCGAGATAATCGGCGGCTACGACTACATCGCGGAGTCGGTGTTCTCGCACGACGGAACGCGAATGGCGTCGTGCGGAGGCGACGGCGCCGTCAAGATTTGGGAGGTGACAGATAAGGAGGCTTACTCGGCGATGCGCGATCCCAATCTTGAGATCGAAATGGAAGACGAAGGGCGCCAAATCGGAAACTCGTCTTACGCGGCGGGCGAGAGCCTCTTTCAGTGCGAGCTCCGAGGCGGCCTCAAGCTCTCGTTTCTCAAAATCAACGATCAGAAGGATGCGCTAGGCGTGGGAGAGCCGTCTCGCATTGCTGCCAGCTTCACAAATGACGAGCTGAGTATTATCAACGGCGATGGTGTTGCGCTGCTCAAGCTCGACCTGGCAAGTCTCTCGGTGACCTACGATCGCACCGACGGGGCTGCGGTACCGTGGGAAAGCGAGAATCAAGCGGTGCCGGCTCCAGGCATAGGTTCCGCTCTTGAACGAGCGACGGACGATGTCGGTAAGTCGGCGGGCGCCGCGCCTGGCGATGAATTTGAAATCGAAAGGACACACAGCACGGCTTCAGGGCAGTACAAGAGCTTCGAGAAGTACGGCGAATTACTGATACGGGATCGCATCGCGTCGGGTCACTTGATCCGATTGGTGCGCTTTGACGCGAGCACCCTCTACGTTCTCTTCGATGATCGCGATGATCCAACGCTGCTATTGAAGGGCGACATTATGGATGTACGTGACGGCAGGGGCGCTGTTGTATTTCGACTGAACCTTTGCTCGATGGAACCGGTGATCAGCCGACGCGGGGCTACAAAGGGCAAGGCCGACGCGCCAGCAGAGGGCGCAGCGGCAGAGCCTGAGACCACGCCCGACCCGATGATACTTTCAGGTCTCGCCGAGGGCATGGCTCGCGACGGCTCCGAGCCGCGGTTGCACAAGATTTTGTCGAGGGCGGTGTGGTCAAAGGCATCTGATATTCACGTGCCTTCGGGCGCGCCGATCCAGGTGCGCCGTGATGGCCACCTCGAGCGGTTCGACGAACAGGTCAGTCCGTCGAACGACGTCGGAGCGCTGCTGCTCGAGATCCTTACCGAGGAGCAACGAAAACGCTTTCTTGAAACCAATGATTTGGACTTCAGCTATGAGATCAAAGGTGTGGGACGGTTCCGGGCGAATATCTGCCGCCAGCACCGCGGAATCGATGGCAGCTTCCGCGTAATCCCCGACGCGATCCCTTCGCCGGAAGCGTTGGGGCTCCCTCAGAACGTTCCACCGCTAACGAAGCACCATCAGGGTCTAGTGCTGGTCACCGGTCCGGCCGGCCAGGGCAAGTCGACGACGATCGCGACGCTCGTGGACTTGATCAACAGCGAGAAGCCTCTTCACATCATCACGGTCGAAGACCCGATCGAATTCGTTCATCCGATCAAGTGCGCCGTAGTCAATCAACGCGAAGTCGGCAAGCACACGCTGTCATTCGCGAATGCTCTGAGAGCGGCGTTGCGCGAAGATCCGGACGTGATCGTGGTCGGTGAGATGCGCGACCTGGAAACGATCGCGTTGGCAATCACGGCGGCTGAGACGGGGCACCTGGTCTTCGGGACCCTTATGACCACCAATGCTGCGCAGACTGTTGACCGCATCCTCGACTCGTTTCCTGCCGGCCAGCAAGGACAAATCCGCACTATGTTGTCGGAATCGCTGAAGGGAATCATATCGCAGCAGCTCGTTCCTGCTGCGGACCAAAGTGGGCGAGTGCTTGCGTGCGAAGTGCTACTCTGCAACCTTGCGGTCGCTAACATGATTCGCGAGCGCAAGACTTTTCAGCTGAACTCGGTCATGCAAACAAGCCGCAACGTCGGCATGCAGCGGATGGACGATGCGCTGTTCGACCTCTCGCAAGCGGGCCGCATAACGCCGGAGAAAGCGATGATGTACGCGCACGATCCGAAGGCTATGGAGCCACGCTTCCCGAAACCAAGCCCGGCGATGAATCAGGTCCCCAGAGCCAGATAAGTGGATTGAGATTATCCCTTATGGTGGTTGGTGAACGGAACGCGGAATGGACTCCGTGCTACTTCGGAATGGAGTAAGAAATGCCAAGAATCGACAGTCTGTTTAGAGAAATGCCGGAGCGACACGCTTCGGATTTGCACATCGTAGTTGGAAGGCCGCCTATGTTTCGCATAGTTGGCGAGATGGTTGAGTCCGAACACGATACGCTTACACCGTCGGCGGCGAAGGAGCTTCTGTACGAGTTGTTCTCTCCGGCGCAACGACAGCGGATCGAGGAGCAGCTCGATCTCGACTTCGGTTATGAGATCGAGGGTCTCGCGCGTTTCCGAGCGAACATCTTACACCAGCAGCGCGGTCTCGGCGGGGTGTTTCGTTTGATTCCGTCAAAGATCCTGACGTTGACGGACCTCGGCATGCCGGACATCGTGCGCAAACTGTCTGAAGTGACAGGCGGCTTGATTCTCGTGACCGGCCCGACCGGCTCGGGAAAATCGACGACCCTGGCGGCGATGGTGAATCACATCAACGAGACGCGCGATGCGCACATTCTGACCATCGAGGACCCTCTTGAGTTCATCCACGAACCGAAGAGGTGCCTGATCACTCAGCGCGAGGTTGGCGCGCACACGATGGACTTCGCAAGCGCCCTGCGTGTAGCTGGCCGGCAGGATCCTGACATCATTCTGGTCGGCGAGATGCGGGATCTGGAAACGATCTCGTTAGCGTTGACCGCAGCAGCTTGCGGGCTGCTCGTGTTCGGCACACTGCACACTAACAGCGCGGTCAAAACCGTCGACCGATTGATTGATGCTTTTCCTTCAGACCAGCAAAACCAGGTTCGGGCGATGCTAGCGGACTGTTTGCGAGGAGTTGTCGCGCAGCAACTGGTAAAGGCGTCGGACGGGAAGCGCTGCGCTGCCGTCGAGGTGCTACTAGGTGGGAAGGCGCTTGGCAACATCATCCGCGAAGGCAAGACCTCGATGATCGCGTCTTACATGCAATCGGGAGCGGGCGAAGGTATGCAGACGATGGATCAAGCTTTGATGACGCTGGTCCAGGCAGGCAAGATCAAACCGGGGGACGCAGCGTTGAAGGCGATGGACAAATCGGTGTTTGAACGAATGGATGCAAGCGGCGGAAAAGCTCCGGCTCAGACGGGCTACGGAACGCCTGGTTCACAGCAGCGCCCGCCAGTCGCGAGACGGTAGCGGGGCTTGAGACATCCGTTTCTAACCATCAAGCTTGTGCTTGCCAGATCCAGGGTCCCAGGCTGACCGAACGCTGGTAACCCTTCACGTGCTACAATGCCATCATTGTGGCCGAGCATCTTGAAGAACTCGAAGAAATTGCCGTCTTCCCTCTTGCCACGGTCTTATTTCCTGGCGCCCTTCTGCCGCTACACATCTTTGAAGACCGCTACATCCAGATGATGAGCTACGCGATCGACCACGGCGGTCTGTTTGGCTTGGCGTACCGCAGCGACTCAGCGATCGGACGCGAGACGCCGCCGGATATCGGAAGTATAGGCTGCGTCGCAAAAATCAACGCGGTCGTTCCGCTGGAAGGCGGCCGGATGAATGTCGTTTCTACCGGGGTGATCCGCTACAGAGTGTTGGGATTGCCACAGACAACGCCATTCATACTGGCGAGGATTGAAACCGTCACCGATGACCTTGAGCCGGGCGACGACTTGAACCGGATCTTCGACGATATGGTGGATACGTGCAGGAAGTTTATTGAAGCGGCCCAGGCGCTTGACGAGCCAAACGCGCCGGTGAATCAGGACCTTCCTGAAGAACCGGAAGCCTTTTCTCTGATGGTCGCTTCAGCATTGCCGATCGACAATGACGCGAAGCAAACCCTGCTTGAAATGACATCGACGCGGTTGCGGTTAACACGTTTGAGGCCTTATGTAACTTCCGCGCTCGCGGACTACAGCGACAGGATAAAAGTTCAGCGGTCGGCCAAGAGTAACGGGCATGGCCGCAAGCCGAGTGTGCTGTAAGAGCCTACTGTGAGGCAGGTTTTCCGCTGGCGGCCCGACCATTGAGTTGTTTGAAAATCTCAGGAAGTGCCTCGATGACTACTTCACCAACGATCTTTATGCTTTCACCGCTGATCTTGTCCAGGGTGTCCAAGTTTGTGTGCCAGTACGAATGTTGTGGGCCGTAGTTGAAATCGATCAGATCAATCACCGGAACCCCAACGTCCTTAAAGGGCAAGTGATCATCCGAGATGTATTGCTCGCTGCTGAGGAATTGCTTCTGATATCCCAGAGAATGAGCAGCCTTCCAGACTGCGTCGACCATCCAGCGTGTTGATTCGCCTTCCCGTTTGATGTCGAGATCCTTGTCGCCGATCATGTCAAATAGGATCAAGCCCTTGACGCGATCGAGTGTCCCGTCAGCTTTCAGTTTTGACGCGAGATGCCGGCTGCCGTAGGTGTTGTCCCTACCGTCCATCGCGTTCCAATCGACGACAGCTTCCTCGCCATCAAACAGCACAAACCAGAGCGTGTATTCCGGTTTCGTTTTTGATAGCACCCGTGCCACCTCGAGGACCGCCGCCGTGCTGGATCCACCGTCATTTGCGCCCAGAAATCCATCCTGACGCTTCGTATCATAATGGCCGGTGATCAAAACGATGCCCGGTTTCTCTCCGGTCAGCTCTGCAATAATGTTTTTCATTGGCACAGGACCGCGAGGCGTCTCGCCGACGAAAGCGTCGCCGCTGACCTTCAGCCCATAGCCCTTAAGTTCACTCTCAATATACGTCTGGACATTCTTTATCGCCTCCGAACCCGACGGGTGCGGACCAAATGATACGAGTTTCTTCACGTGACCGTATGCCCGCGCGGCATCAAACTCAGAAGCTTTGACTGTCTTGCCGGCAGCAGTGTTGTCAGCAGGTGCGTTAGTCGACTGCGCGTGACAGCCTAACGGAAAAGCTAGAAGCAAAACCGATGAAACCGTAATCGCTGTTTTCTTATTAAGTCGCAAACGATTTAGCATAGATGGACTCCAGCCGCATCAAGTCGTCACTAAACAAACTTGAGTTGGGCCAGGTTTTTGGGCAGGCGGTCATCCGCTCCTGGTGGTCCGGCGGAGCGAATGCCTATTCTATGCTCCCCAGCGAGTTGCTCGAGTGTCACACGCTCAGTCTTGATGAACGAAACATCGCGTAGATTGATGAGAATAACATCGGTGCACAACGACGGGTTTTGGCATGAGAATGAGCTTATAACTGCGTATTTCGTTTCGGGCGCGATCATCCTCGAGTCCAGCGGCTCGGTCATCACATGCTGCATCGTTTCACCGTTGGTGAACCGAATGTAAAGCCTGAAGAGTGGATCGCGTAGCTGTAAACCTTCGCTCATAATGCATTCCTACCGGCACCACGCCCAAACATTAACTGGGTCCCTGGCTGGCGGCGTTTGGTGTTGCGGCGCTCGGTTGTTCAGAGCACTCGCAGGCTTTCGCTAAATCATCCACCGCTTTAGAGACAGCCGAGACGACACTGCTGGCGGCGTCACCGAGCATATCAAGTTCAACTTGTACGAGGGTTGAAATCTTTTGATCGAAAGGCAATCCCGCAAATGCTCGCCTGACGTCATCGGCAGCGCTCGCTTTATTAGTTGTAGGTTCGGCCATAGCTTAAGTTACCTCCGACAAGTGGTCAGCACACAACAAATTGACTTGTCGCGTCTTGTGACTTCAGGCTACAGCAAAGGTACATGCGGGTCAAGCGTAGCGACATTTGCCGCAGCAAGCGGAAGTTTGTCGACACCCATATTCCATTGGGCCAATCCCAAATCCCCCCAACTGCCAGGCTGTGTGAAGCCTGTAGTAATACCCCCAACTTCAGTTGGGGGTCATTTAGCTTTAGCCTAAGTGTTGCGCTTGCAGCTCTCCTCCTCTTGAGCTCCGGTCCGCGTCGCCACTCGCGCCGCGAGTGGCGACGCAAGACCGGAGTGCTGGAATAGCGAAGGGGATCAGACTGGGCCTTCGTAGGTCGAAACTAAAGAACCCACAACTGAAGTTGGGGGTGTTCGGCCGGCCGACCATGCGGCCGCATTGATTGTTCGTCTTCGGCGTCATAAAATGGGTCCTCTCCCGCAGCCGATTTAATTGTCGGTATCTATGCTAACGCCGAGGTCGAAGACTTTTGTTGAATGACAGCCCGCAGGACCCGCCTTTGGAGAATACACCGCGGGCAGCTGGAGCCATAAACCGCTTAATCAAGTGGCTCGCAAGTTCCCTGACCAGCAACATCGGATCCGATTTACCCGTCCGCGGTCGCCGGGTTTTTCTGGTCACCCAGTACATAATCTCATTTTTGCTTTTGATGTATGCCATTTTTGCGCCGCATTCGATCGCACTGACTCAAGGTGCCTACCTCATAGGGCTGGGGGCTTGGGCTGTTCAGTTGTTAGCGACTCGCCGGCTAAACCTGGAGAGAAGCCGCGTTGATATCGCCCTGTTTGGATTCTTTGCTTGCTGTGTCATTTCGTCATTCCTCTCCTACGAACCGCTTGTGAGCATCAAAGGTCTTAAAAGTCCGGCGTTCTTTTTAGCGTTCTATTTTGTTAGCAACAGAATCAGAAGCATTCGCTTTGCCGGGTTTTTGGTTCTGGCAATAGTAGTCTCCTGTCTGGTCAACGTGGTTTACAGCGGCTTCACCCTGGCGAAGGGTCGCGGTGTTCAAATCGCCAGCATCAATCCGAATAGCCCGTTTGCGGATGAAAGCATCCACATCGGTGACACAATTGTCGAAGCAGATAATGAGACAGTTAAGACTCCTGAGGACCTGGTGCGGATCATCGACTCACATCGTGGCCGCCTGCGTCTAAAGCTGCAGCGAAAAGATACCGCGATTGAAACATCTATTCCGCGACAGGCGATAAGAAAAGCTGGGGGCGAGGGATTCGAACGCCTCGGGATTACGACTTCTCCAGGAAGGAACTTCCGCATTACCGGGTTTTATAGTCATTACGAGACCTACGCGGAAATACTGCAGCTAATCGCGGCTCTTGCCGTAGGCATGCTCATTGCGATTCCACACAAGCGTTCCGGGCTGGGGCTATTTCTGAGCATTGTGATCCCATTGCTCTCCGTGACCCTAATCCTGACGTCTACGCGCGCAGCACTCGCCGGGTTGGCGATTGGTATCGCAACCATTGCAATGGCGAGCAGCAGCCGCCGACTTGTAATCGCTGCAATTGCGATCTTCGTTATCGCACTTCCTCTGGCAATGGTGGCCGTCCAGCAATCGCGTGGGATCTCTGTATTCGACACCGACGAAGGCAGCACTGCCTATCGGCTGGAAGTATGGCGCGAGGCATTCGGTATCATCCAGGACAACCCGGTGGTCGGAATCGGCAAGGGTAGCGAGGGCAAGCTCAAGGAAAGCCTAGGGCTGTACAACGAAGGCAAGCTACCGGCAAGTCATTTTCATTCCACACCGGTACAGATAGCGGTGTGGTGGGGCTTGCTTGGACTCATCTTCTATTGCTCGTTCATGACGATCCTTTTTCAGAGCACCTGGCAATTGGTCAAGATGGTCCGGTCAGACGAGTCCTGGAAACTTCGCGGAATCGCTTACGGAGCACTTGGAGCAATCGCAGCCTTCAATGTGAGTTCTCTGGCGCATTTCAATTTTGGAGACGGTGAAGTTGTTATGATGTTTTGGCTTGTGACAGGGCTGGTATTCGCGGTTCGCCGGATCGCCCTCGAATCGCGCGACCCCGGGAGACTTGAGCAAGCAGCAGCACCGCCATCACAAGACAGTTCAAATAAAAATCTACTCCAAGAACAAGCAACAACCTCTGAGTCGAGCGTCCAGGCAGCAAGGGCAAAGCCACATTAATAATTGCAACGACGCACAGCACGAGCATTGCCATCCGCGCCTCGCGAGCCTTGCAACCAACAGCAATGCTGGCCAGACTGGCAAGCGGCCATAGCAGGGCGATGAAGTAGATCTTGGAAGTCAACGGACCCACCAGCAACATCAAACAAATCATTACCGATAACTCGTGAGCTGTAACCTCAGCGCGTTCAAGATCGCTCTCCTTGACATCAATGTCTGAGCCGCGCGGCCCACGCCACATTAGAAACAGCACCGCCGCAAACAGAACGCCGGCAATCACCACCCACACCGTAGCCAAAGCGTTCCGAGACTCCGCTGCAAGATTGACTGCAGGATACCCAGTGTCTCCGTCAACTCGTTTCGAATAATCGACCAGTGAAAAATAACGCCGTAACTGTCCCTTCAGAGACAGGTTGATTGGACCGTTGTCCTCGTGAAACTCCTGACTCGCTACAACGTGTCCGTACCAGTTCGCGAGCAGATTATTGTTGACGCGAATGCCAAAGTAGGCCGCAGGCAAAAGGTTGATCGCCACCACGAAAACACAGATCGCGCCGAGCATCTTCCATTGTTTCTTCAAGGCGAGATAGGGCAAGAGCAAGACCGGCGTGACCTTGATTGAGATCGCCAGCGCTATCAACAGCCCCCCAACCACATCCTTCCGTTGGAGTAGACAATAAAGAGCCGAGAACAGAAGAAAAGTCGCCAACAGGTGTGCGTTCCCGTAGTGAAGCGCCATCACAAAATACTGCAAAGCGGCCAGTGAAAGGAGAATCCACGCTTTCCTGGATGAACGGAGTACTGGAAACACCCGGTTCACTATGACCAAACATCCAGCGATCTCGAGCGCCGACAGCAAGTACCAGATGTACGCCGCAAGCTCGTATGGCGCCCTCCAAAGAGGCGCAAGCGCGACAAGAAAGAACGGCGGATACCGATAGTCCATCACGCGGCCCAGCGCGTAGTCGGGCGCGTAAAGATCGGTGCGTCCGCTGAGAAGCGAACTACCTGCGGCGTAGTAGACCGGAAAATCGATAAGGTTACGAATGAAGATGAGCCCCAGAAGCGCGACCAGAATAGAGCACGCAACTATAAGAATTATTCGCGAGGGGATCTTCATTCCGAGTCGAGCCCGCAGTGGTAAGTCATCGCAGTGAAAGAGACTACAACACGAATTGATCTCTGGTGCAACCGCATAGCGGTTATCCTCATTGCATCTGCTGACTCTTTGCCTAACACACCAGGACCTCACTACCGCGTTCAGGCCGTGCTTGCGTCTCGGTCGGTTCGAGTGCTATGAATCTCGCCGCTTGAGCCGGCAGACTGATGATATCCATCGCGACAACACTTCTACTCCGATCGATATTGATCATTCTGCTCTGTGTCACAGCAACCTCGGCACAACAACAGGGTTCTCGAAAAACACAGGAGAAACAACCGGCACGAAGTAGCAATGGGCTGGAGATAATAGACGCACACACACATACGGAGTTCTCGGGTAGGCTTGATAAGACGCGAGGGTTTGCAATAACCCAGGAACAGTACTTCGAAGAGTGGCGCCGCGCCGGCGTTGTTGGGGCAATATCGCATACACACGCCGAGCGTACGCCGCCGGCCCCTGACCTGAGAAATCATAATGTAATGAATTGTCTTGGACTCGACGCGAAGCCAAACGCTTCTTTGTTGGAGGAGGGTCTGCGATCAGGCAAATATGGCTGTATAAAGATCTACCTGGGATATGTTCATCAGTATGCTTACGACAAGAACTATGAACCCGCCTACGATTTGGCGGAAAAGTACGACGTCCCGGTTGTGTTTCACACCGGTGATACGTACTCGACGCGAGCGAAGCTAAAATATGCCGATCCGCTGACTATCGACGAAGTCGCAGTCGATCATCCCAAAATCAGATTTGTAATCGCACACTGCGGCAATCCATGGATCGAGTCCGCAGCCGAGGTGGCTTACAAGAATCCGAATGTCTACCTCGACGGCTCAGCGCTGTTGATAGGCAACCTGGATAAGATGCCGAGAAGTAAGGTCGATAACTATGTTGTGAGGCCAATCTCATGGGTGTTTGGTTATCTTGAAGACCCAACAAAATTGATGTTCGGATCGGACTGGCCGCTCACCGATATCCACTCATACGTGAAAGCCTTCAAACGCGCGATCCCCAGAGAGCACTGGCAAGCGGTATTTCACGACAACGCCGCACGAGTTTTCAGGCTAAACCTAAAACCCAGGCGAGCTGCCATCGGTTCTAAAACCCCTCAATAACTCGCTATAATTTCACCTGGTCGCTCCGTTACTTCTGTCGCAGCCCCATTCTGGGGCTCCGTCTGAGGTTCTATCAAATCGTTGTTGACTGAGACCGGTCAACGGCGCTGGCTTCCGGGACTTCGATCAATCTCCCGCTTCGCACATCGTAAACAAACGCATAGATGGGAATGTCCGATGGCACCAGCCGGTGATTGCGAATTCGCTGAACGTCTTCGGCGAGTCCGGATGTTCCATCCTTAAAAGCAAGCCAGTCGATGTGTCCTTCACTCGAGTCAGGGCCTTCCCCAGAATCGTGCCAATCCGACTCTTCAAAAGTGGCGGTCTCAAGGCTGCTCGCAACCAACGTGCGGATGGTATCGTCAGTAAACAGTGCCATCCCGCAATCGGTGTGGTGAATAACAAACCATTCACGTGTTCCCAGCAGTTTGAAGGAGATTATCAGTGATCGAATGGCGTCATCGCTTGCGCGGCCGCCTGCGTTGCGGATCACGTGTGCATCGCCTTCCGCTAGCCCGGCATACTTGGCCGGGTCAAGTCTCGCATCCATACACGTCAGAATGGCAAAATGCCGTGCCGGGGGAGTCGCCAGCTTTGATTTATCACCAAAACTTTCAACATAGGCTTCATTGGCCTTTAGCACCTCTTCGAGAATCTTGCTCATTCGGGTCCCCTTCGTTACGTGTCATACTGCGATGCTTTAGCTCAAGATCTTTGTCTCTTGATTAAAGGCTTCCGCGTCCCGCGCGATGACAGCTGGATATTGACGAATCGCCGGTATTAGTTCTCGTTGTGTTTCTGCTGCCGATGCATATCTCTCGGCTGGATCCTTAGCGAGGCATTTTTGTAGAACGGCATCTAATAATCTCGATTCCTTTGATGCACCCTCGAGGTGATATGACCCGTGAAGGACCGCTGTTAATAATTCCGCGTGTGTTCTTCCGCCAAAGGGCCGGCGGCCGGTTAGCGCCTCAACTACCATTACCCCGACCGAAAACACGTCACTGCGTTGATCGGCCTCTTCGCCCGTGAGCTGCTCTGGTGACATATACCCGAAGGTTCCAACTATCGCCCCCCTTGCTGTTAGAGAAGAATTGGTTACATCCAGTTGCGTGGCCTTCGCCAATCCGAAATCAAGGATCTTTATGTAGCTGTCATTCCGCACTTTTGAAATAAGAATGTTTTCAGGCTTCAGGTCGCGATGGATCACGGCGGCCGCGTGGGCTGCCTTTACGCCTTCCATTATTTGGTCGAAATATTCTGCGGCGGTACTTGGATCAATCGTGCCCTTTTGCGTTAACTCTGAGCGCAAGGTGATGCCGGGAACAAATTCCATTACCAGATATGCCCCCTCCGATCCGATAGCCCCATAATCATGAATAGAAATGATGTTAAGGTGATTCAGTCTCGCCGATGTTCGCGCTTCGCGTTCAAATCGACGCAACGCCAAAAGATCACCAAACATGCTTCCAAGCATGATCTTGATGGCCACAGTCCGGTGCAATCGAAGGTCTGTAGCCTGATAAACTGCACCCATACCACCTTTGCCAATCAGCCGCTCTAAACGGTACTTTCCTTCAATCGTTCGCTCGACAGGCAATGACAGGGTCAACTCGCTTGCGTCGTTGTCGCAATGCTCAACAGAACTATCGAAGCATGCGCCACAAGCTGGGCATTCCTTCACCAGATTAATATTTTGCTCTTCGAAGCGAGCGAGCACTTCCCGCTTGATCTTTTGTTCTTTGCCCACTCGTGCTTTCAGCAGGGCGTTCTCGTGTACTATAGCCATCTCCCGCGCTATCGCCTGCAGCATCTTGCGATCGGTAGCTGAATAGGGCTCCTCCGACTTCTTTTCACCAAGCAGTAGCAGACCAATTGGTCGGGGATCCGTCCCGCACATTGGAACTACAAGGCTGATACCTAGCTGATCGAGCCATTCCTTTTCCTGTGTCGCCAAATCAGTATCGTGAAGGAATGGGTAGTCCTGAACCCCGGCTACCCGTTCAATAGCACGCAGAAGGTACGAAGTTTCTGGAATGAGTACCGTTTGAGAAGTTCCGCCCGAAGAGTAGCCAAGTGTTAGATCTCGACGTTCCTCCTCTCTATAAAAAGAATAAATGTTGTTGGGATGGAGGGCGGATTCTATTTCATTGCTGACCAATCTTGAAATCTCGGACATCGAGTTGAGTTCTTTTATTTCGTCTATGAGTCCAAGCAGTATTCGCTCTTGATCATATGCTTCACGGAAGAATCTTCGATCGATCCGATCTTTGAGCTGTCTTCGAAATCTCAATCCGACACCGGCTATCGCAATCAACGATAAATAAACCGGGTTGTGTGAGACGATGTCGGAAACAGTTTGGTTTCGGTTTGAAACGAACGTGTAACCGAGAGCGACCAACGGAAGCGCAAATAATATTTGCAGTACGTTTTTGGCCAGCAGGTACTGCATGCCGCGTCTGACGACCACATTAATCTCGAACAGGCGATGTTTGATTATGGCATAGCCCCAGGTAACAGGCACGATTCCTATCGCGGCATTTGCCACCTGGTTCAGTGTCACGAACGTCGCACCGGACACTATGTGTCCAAGTCCGGCAGAGACTAACACGAAACGCGTTAATAAGATCATCACTTCTGGAAGGATTCCCAACAGCGATCCGTATACGACCCACTTCATTCGCCGATGCTGGTCGACTTCCTTCACCAGCCGGTAATTGCGGATCATTATTATGCAGTAAGCTACCAGCGCGAGCATGCGGTACGCGGTGTCGAAACCAGCAAGCTTAGTGACGAAAGACGGGTTGTAGAACAGAGTCATCAGCGAAGGTCTGCCGGTGTAGAAAGCAAAATACCGTCCCGTATATATCACGAACAAAAGGGCGGCCGAGCCGTAGAAAACCCATGTTAGCAGTTCCCAAAATCTTCCTTTAGGCATCCCATCGGGAAAGCGCAAGAAGAAATGATACCCAACAGCAACACCCACAGGGCTGAACGCTTCAATCAGAAAAAGATCAATAGCCAGCTCATAGCCGCGAAAAAGACTCAGGCTTAAGGGGCCGAGAGCCAGCCCCAAAAACAAAACGGCGTTCGCTAGTGACGAGATGCACGCAATTTGCGCGACCCGGTGCTGGGGCTTTAGGACACCGATCAGAAAACCGACAACAAAGAAGGCG
Source organism: Blastocatellia bacterium (assembly GCA_035649735.1). Taxonomy (GTDB): domain Bacteria; phylum Acidobacteriota; class Blastocatellia; order UBA7656; family UBA7656; genus Onstottus_A. Next base: position 31,213 of record DASRIZ010000173.1, read on the forward strand.
ATACTTACTATCAGTTTTGGAAAGATGTATATGAGATTCTGAGGGTTACGGTCTAACGGCAAGGTAAACCGGTATTCGTGCTCGGATGTACCGCGCAAGATACGAACCGTATATTCACCGTCAGCAGGAACGTCGCGAAGTATGCGAAGTGGATAGAGGGGGCCGATGGTTGTGTCGCCATTTATTGCAAGAACCTTATCGCCGACTTGAAGGTCAGTCGAAGCTCCGACATAGTTAACGTAACATCCATCAGCTTTTGCGACGTAAGACCAACCGAAAGACCTTCCAAGCGTGCCGTATTGAAAAATCATCCAACCCGCAAAGACATAGAGTAGAAAAACTATGGCCCCGCTTAACAGAGCGACCCTAAAGAAAGGATTGCGGATACTTCCCAGCCCAGCTAGTGAGTTCTTCATTACCAGTTAGTGATTAAGACCAATAAATGGAACAACTAAAGTTGCTTCGATTAAAACCAAGGTGGCCTGTCAATGCGTCCCTTATAGTCGTTGAGATCTTATTTGTCAATCAATCTTCCTGACGCTTGAAGTGAGGCGCTACGGACTACAGCCCCCCGGACTATTTTTTATCGTATTGCGCTCCTCTATCGTCTGCGCAAAACTAGAACTGTGGAGCCTGTCTGACCGGTGTTGCTTCATGCAACGTCATGCCGGTCCGTACCATCGCAGATGAGTGACTAATCAAAAAAGCGGAGGTGCAATAGTGATTTCAAAGGCAAGACATTTCGCGTGCCTCACCGTTATTGTGTTGCTAGCTGGTTCTACGATGTTGGCCCAACAGACGGTTCAGTCTCGTACAGTCAGACCAGCGGGTGTTTCAGGTGATCTGCTCGACATAATGAACGCCAATGATGGAAAGCTCGATACCCGAGCAACCTCCGGCAAAAAAGACTATGTCGGCATGAGTATCACAATAGACGCCGGGGGTTTGCAGAACATTATCGGCGTCAAGCAGGATTTCGGGCCGTGGGCTACTCACTTTCCCGGTGCGTATAAGGTTGAAGTGGCTGAATCGCCGTCCGGTCCCTGGATGACCGCGTTCGAAGGAGCCGGCGAGCGTGGTGAAAGCCGGGTCGAGTTTCCAGCGATTCTGGCTCGTTATGTTCGGATAACCGCAACTGCAACGAACCCTACGTATCGACAGGAGTGGTCGGTCGCGGAGTTGAAACTAGGAGTCGATCCCGGACAGACTCCCCGAAAAATCTCGGCACGACCACCCGATCGAGGTCCCGAGACAACACCTCCA
>DASRIZ010000174.1:0-18541 GCA_035649735.1 Blastocatellia bacterium
CTATCGACGGCGATAACCGACCAGGTGGCGAAAGCGTTTGTAGTGACCGTGGCAAGGAGGAAAAGGAGAAAAGTAATTTTTCTCATAAAGGTTTTCGGGCCGTCGCCAGGACATCTCACTGGGCCGCGACGATAACATGGAGGCGAGGGTCGTTTCAACTGAGGCGGGCTGACGACTGAGTACGGGCTGACGAATGAGGCGGGCTGGCGACTGGGTACCGGCTGGTGGGAGCCGTCACAACCGAATAGAGGGAATTGAAAATTGAAAATTGAAAATTGAGAATTGCAAATCGAAAACTCGCAGGGGACGCGGGTATTCGAGCTTGCCAAATTTTCAATTTTCAATTTTCAATTTTCAATTCTCAATTTTCAATTTCTCGATTCTTAGACTCGATCCTTTTAGGTAGCCGCTCCTCGCGTGTCGCGACTCGCCTGTTGCGACTCGCCTTGAATTCGCTTCATTCACCGATTAGTATTCGCTGCCTGATTCCAATGCACTCCAACGAAAGTTCAGAGACCGGAGACACTGCCCCGATCAGGGCCGGGGAAGAACTCAACCTGCATGCGCTCGAAAGTTATTTGCGCGAACATCTGCCTGAACTGCTGCCCGGCGAACAACTCGATGAGGCCCGCATCGAGGTAGAACAGTTTCCAGGCGGGCATTCAAATCTGACTTATCTTGTTAGGCTCGGGGGTCACGAGTTTGTTTTACGTCGTCCGCCGTTCGGTCCAGTCGCGCCAACCGCCCACGACATGCCGCGCGAATATCGCTTGCTGGTCGCTGTGCATCCGCTGTTTCCGCTGGCCCCGCGGCCCTACCTGCTCTGCGAAGATGCCTCAGTTATCGGCGTGCCGTTTTACCTGATGGAGCGAAGACGCGGGCTGGTGATTCGCCGCGAGACGCCAAAACAGATTGGCGATGATCTGGATCTGCGGCGGCAAGTCAGCGAAAGCATGATCGATACGCTGGCCACGCTTCATTCGGTTGACATCTACTCTTCGGGTCTGGTGAACATCGGTAAACCAGTCGGATTCGTCACCCGGCAGCTAAAAGGCTGGACGGATCGCTGGCATCGCTCGAAGACAAGCGAGTTGGGCGAGATTGATCGGGTTATTCAATGGCTCGGCGACCGACTTCCACCCGAACCCGATCTCGATGCCGGACGGGCGGCCACACTTGTGCACAATGATTTCAAGCTCGATAACACGATGCTCGATCCCAAAGACCCCGCGCGCGTTGTGGCGGTACTCGATTGGGAGATGTGCACGGTCGGCGATCCATTGATCGACGTTGGGATTTTTCTCTGCTATTGGGCAAAGAAAGAAGACCCTGAGGCGCGCCGCGAATCGATCAGCCCGGTAACCACCGAACCGGGTTGGATCAGCAGGCCGGAGATAATCGACCGCTACGCGTCAAAGACCGGCCGCGATCTTTCCGGCATCGCTTTCTACGAAGTGTTTGCGCTGTTCAAGATTGCGGTCGTGCTTCAGCAAATCTATTTCCGCTATGCCCGAGGCCAGACGCACGACGAAAGATTCAAGGATTTTGACAAGCGGGTTACCGGACTTGCTCAGGCTGCGTGGGGACTCGCGGAGAAGTCTGGCCTCTGAAGCATTCTAGTCCGTGGTCCGTAGTGGTAGTTGCTGGTTCGTCCTGACTAGTGGCAATGACTACGGACCACGGACCACGGACTACTGACTACGGACTACTGACTTAATTCAATCGTCCAGAATCAAGGGTACAAACAAGAGGGTAAGTTGACCGAAATCTATTTGATCCGGCATGCACAAGCAGGTTCGCGCGATAACTACGACGTTCTGTCGGAGTTGGGAGAAGAGCAGGCGCGAAAATTAGGCGAATGTCTGGCAGCGCAGCGAATCGAGTTGACTGCGGTTTATTCGGGAACGATGCGTCGCCAGCGCGAGACTGCCGAGATCGCCTGTCGCGCTCTTGCGCACGCCGGTGTGTGCGCACCGGACTTAGTCACCGACGACCGCTGGGACGAGTTCAGCTTGATATCGGTTTATCGCGCGATCGCCAAAAGGATGATGAAAGATGATTCCGATTTTGCGCGTGATATTGAGGAAATGAAGCAGGCGATCGCTCTTGATCCACACACCACAGGAGGCGCCGTTGGCCGATGCGATCAGGCGGTGATTCGCGCCTGGATGGGAGACCGCTATCCCGACTATGAGGGCGAAGCCTGGTCATCGTTTAGAACAAGAATCCAGGCCTGCGCGAATGACCTCTCGTCAAATCATCACCCAAAAGCGATCGCTATCTTCACTTCGGCCACACCGATCGCTATCATCACCGGCGCTGCACTGGGTCTGACCGATGAGAGACTTCTGCACATTCTTGGCGTAATTTACAACACTAGCGTATCGGTGATGAAACCGCGGAACGGCGAATTGCGGCTGTTCACATTCAACTCGACGCCGCACCTTGATTCATCAAATCGCACTTTTAGATGACAGGCAGTAGCAATGCAAGGAGGCCATTTGATAAAACGTAAAGACATGCAGTTGCGCGCAAGACATCCGCGCGCGAGCAAACGAACGATCACAGGAGTACTGGTACTCCTCGGAACTACCTTTTGGGGTTTCGTGCCTGATGCGCGCGGCCAGGAACGGTCTCACAAGATTGAGGTCGGCGCGCAGTTTGTTGGCTACAGAGCCCACAGCACCAAGTTTCCAGACGGCTTCGGCGTCACTCCCACAAATCACATTGACGATTTTGTGCTCGGAGGAGGTTTGAGACTCGGATACAACATTGCCGCAAACATCGCGGTTGAGGCCGAAGTCAATACATATCAACGCCCGCCGACCCACGACCCTGCCACTCTCGGTAAGTGGTCAAACGGATTTTTCGGATTGAAGCTGAGCAAGCCCGTAAACAACTTTAAACTTTTTGCAAAAGTGAGGCCCGGGTACGCAAGATTCAACGGCGTAACTTCCGTCCAGGTTCTCTCAGATGATTCGCTGGCTGTGAACCTGATCAAAGACAACCACTTTTTTGCCGTGGATATCGGCGGCGGAATTGAGCTCTACCCGTCGCGGAGAACGATTGTTCGGCTCGATGCCGGCGACGCCATCATTCGCTTCACCGGTCGTCCCGGCAAAGGCTTTGATCCGTTCTCAAATGTGGTGCAGCGAACCTACTACGGTCATAATTTTATATTCACCGCTGGCTTCGCCGTTCGTTTTTAACCTCGGGCAAGAGAATTGGCTCGTCATCACCGCAGCGCGACCCAGCAAGGGCCCTTAAGTGACTCCACGAATGACCCGATGAGCGAGGAATCCAAACGTCTCCGGTCGTTCGTCGATGTGTGGGTCCGGCGCGCGATCACCATCTCTGGGTGCGTGTTGATTTGGCTCTTGCTGTTGGGGGCGTTTCCTTTGTTGTTGATCGCCGGCGCAATCATCGATCTCGCGCGCGGCGGCGTGGCTCAAAAAGCAGCTTCGCGTGTTCAATCCCGATGGACGTGGATCATAACCAGATGTGTGCTTTTCTTTCCGTTTTACTTTACTTGCGAAGTGCTTGGGATCATCGCCAGTTTTGTGATCTGGTTGGTTAGCGGCGTTTGGTTGGGGGCGAGTCGCGTACGGTTCCTGGATTGGAACTTCGCGCTGCAACGATGGTGGGCCGGTGCGCTGTGTCGCGGCGCTCAGAGGCTATTTCGAATTCAAATCGAAGTTGAAGGGGCCGATGAGCTTCGCGACGGCCCGGTCATTGTCTTTCTCCGTCACGCAAGCGTGGCCGATACCCTGCTACCGGCGGTTTTCATTGCAAATCCGAATGGGCTGAAGTTGCGCTATGTCCTGAAGCACGAGTTACTTTTGGATCCGTGTCTGGATATCGTGGGAAACAGGCTGCCCAATTCGTTCGTGCGAAGAAACACCGGGGACGGCTTTCGAGTGATTGAGCTGATGGCCGATCTCGGGCCGCGCGATGGCGTTATTATTTACCCCGAAGGGACGCGATTCACCGACGCTAAGCGCGCGGGCATCATCGAGCAACTCGACCGCAAGGGCGACAGCTTCTTGAACGCAAGCGCGCGGATGTTGAAGAACGTGTTACCGCTGCGTCTCGGAGGCGCATTGAATCTGCTTGATTGCAACCTAAACGCCGACGTCGTTTTTTGCGCGCACTTTGGGTTTGATGGCGTGGTTGACTTGCGCGATTTCTTGAGAGGCTCGCTGGTTGGCCGTGTGGTGAAGGTTCGGTTTTGGCGGTTGCCGTTTGCGTCGATCCCGAAAACCCGCGACGCGCGAACCAAATGGTTGTTTGAAAACTGGATGCGAGTTGATGAATGGGTGGGGAGACAAAAGGCAAATGAGTCGCTGGCCGGGCTGAGGATGGGCGGGTGATTGGTTTACTACGGTGATCGCAAACGCAGTTTTTGCTTGAGCTGCGGTCGCAACAACGCGAAGGAACAAGAAATGGAAACCTCGACGACCATTCTACTGACGACCTTCGCTGCAACAATGGCGATGATGGTGCTGCTGTGGCTGGTGAGTCTGGCGATCAAGAATGCGAGCATCGTCGATATTTTCTGGGGCGCCGGGTTCGCGGCGATTGCGTTAATCACGTTCACACAGACCGACGGCTACTTCGGGCGCAGCCGCTTGATCACATGGCTTGCGGTGATCTGGGGGTTGCGGCTCGCAATCCACATCGGCTGGCGAAATCACGGTAAGGGCGAAGACTTCCGTTATCAAGCTATGCGAAAGCGCATAGGCCCTCGCTTTGCGATCGTCAGCTTGTTCACGGTGTTTGTTCTGCAAGGTGTTTTGATGTGGGTGATCTCGTTGCCGCTTCAGGTTTCGCAATTCGCGCGCGAACCCGCGCGTCTCACATGGCTCGATTTTTTAGGCGCAGGTTTTTGGGCTATCGGATTCTCCTTTGAAGCAATCGGCGATTTGCAGCTCACTCTGTTCAGAGTGAACCCGGCTAACAAAGGCAAGGTGATGGATCGAGGGTTGTGGGCTTATACCCGGCACCCAAATTATTTCGGAGATGCGCTTCTGTGGTGGGGCTTCTTTTTGATTGCGTTGTCGACTCCGGGCGGTTGGTGGACGGTCATAAGTCCGGTGCTGATGACTACGCTGCTGATGAAAGTTTCAGGCGTCGCCCTTCTTGAAAAGACGCTGGTCAAGACCAGACCCGAATATCGAGACTACGTTCGACGCACCAGCGCGTTTTTCCCCATGCCGCCGAAGCGATAGCGGCGAGATTGCAACTCGGAACTGCTCGCGCATATACTCACGGCGGCCCTGACTTCGTACCGCGAGCGTTGACCAGAGACTGGTGAAGCATTGATAGCTCAACTACAAAACTTCGTGTCGTTGGGCATCCCGCAAACCTCAATTAAGGAGATGAGAGAATGTTTGGAAAGACGCTGATTTGCATTCTGGTTTGTATGTTGGCAGTAATAGCTGGACAGAATCTGATTGCGCAGGAACCGCGGCCATCGCCGGTGCAACTCGAGGCGATGAAGAAGCTACAGTTTCTGGTGGGTGAATGGAAAGGCGAAGGTTGGAATGAAATGGTGCCGGGGCAGCGTCGTACATCTCCAATAGCCGAGTCGGTTCAAAGCAAGTTGGGCGGAATGGTGCTGCTTGTTGAGGGTCTGGGCAAGAGAAAGGTCCCCGGAACGCAAGACGAAGTCGTTGTGCACAATGCTCTGGGTATCTTATCGTATGATGAGAGAGCAAAAGTTTACCGATTGAGATCGCACATTGCGACGGGCCAGACAACCGATGCGGAGGCGAAGTTCACCGACGGCGGATTCCAATGGGCATTCAAAGCGGGACCAAGCTTGAGCTTCCGATACACGGTTAAGCTGACGGACAAGGGAGAGTGGTTCGAAATCGGGGAGATGTCTCAGGACGGAACGGAGTGGCGAAAGTTTCATGAGATGACTCTCCAGAAACTGAAGTGACAAGTCGAACTGAGGAGATCAAGAGATGAATGATAACCACATATCACGACGGATTTTCATGAGCAGTGCTGTCGCTGGCGCGGCCGGAGCAGCCGCCTTTTTCACGCCCGGTGTTTTTGCCGAACAGTTGACCCTGACACCCGCGCAGACTGAAGGCCCGTTTTACCCCGACAAGATGCCTCTGGACACCGACAACGACTTGCTGATCATCAACAACGCGATCACGCCGGCCGTAGGAGCAGTAACGAACTTGAGCGGTCGCATCCTTGATCGGCGCGGTCAACCGATCCGGAACGCGGTCGTTGAGATATGGCAGGTAGATAACAACGCGGCGTACCTGCATACAAAGAGCGACAACTACCCAACACGTGACAAAAACTTCCAGGGGTTCGGGCGGTTTGAAACTGGATCAACCGGTGAATACCGTTTTCGCACGATCAAGCCGGTTGTGTATCCGGGCCGTCAGGCGCCGCACATCCATGTTTTGGTAAAGGTCAAAGGCCGCGACAAGTTCACAACTCAGTGTTATATCAAGGGTCATCCCGGAAACGCGAAAGACTTTGTTTTGAAGGCGATTACCGATGCGAAGGCTCGCGAGTCGGTAATAGTGGACTTCATTTCGATGCCTGGATCGCGCATCGGCGAGCTTGCGGCGAAGTTTGACATCGTCCTCGGTTACACGGCTGAAGCTTGAGCCAGTCCTGAGCGCCGGAAAATTGAGGATCGAGTAGGGGTTTTCTGTGGCGGACGAGTCCATTCTCTGGCGTAGGTTGGACCGGCCGGGGCATGAGTTTGCTCGATTGATCTCCCGTGATTCGTCGTGGCTTCTGACCGGAACCGCGGTGTTCCTACACGAAGGCAACGCGTGCTGCCTTGATTACCACATCGTCTGCGATCCCGAGTGGCGAACAACCTCTTGTCGAGTAAGTGGCTGGCTTGGCAGTCAAACAATAGAGATCGAGGTTTCGGTTGACGCGACGGGAGAATGGCGGTTGAACGGAACCGAGATATTCCCAGTTTCGGGATGCGTCGACATTGATCTCAACTTCAGCCCGTCTACAAATCTGCTTCCAATACGACGGCTTGGTTTGGAGGAAGGAGCCGAGGCGGAGGTTCAAGCGGCGTGGCTTCGGTTCCCGAGCTTCAAGCTGGAGCGGCTCGATCAACGGTATCGTCGACTGGGCCCCGAGACTTATCGCTATGAGAGCGCGGGCGGGTCATTCGTCACGCAACTCGAGGTAAACGCCTCAGGATTCGTTACGCGATATCCAGACTTTTGCGTGGCTGAATAATGTCCGACAAACTTAAGTCTGTTGTGGTAACCATCAAGGTAGACGAACTTCACGGTTCGTCGCGCTCGGCAAAATCTACAAACTAAAGTCTGTCGAACGTTGGAGGAAAAATGCCTGACGTAAACATTTGGGCGGTATTGGTAGCGGCAGTGTCGAGCTTCATGTTGGGAGGCTTCTGGTATTCAAAGGCCTTTCTTGGCGGCTTATGGAACCGAGAGGCTGGTCGAGGTGATAAACCCGCCGAAGGACATCACCCGGCGCAAGTGTTTGGAGTTAGTTTTCTTTTCTCGCTTATTGCGGCTTATGCATTTGCGGTTTGGCTCGGACCAAATCCTGTGCTTCAGACGGCAGTGTTAAGGGGTCTGGTTGCGGGCGCCTGTTTTGTCGCCGCGTGTTTTGGGATCAACTATCAGTTCGCGTCGCGTAGTACGCTGATGTGGGCGATCGATGGCGGCTATCATACCGTCCAGTTTGTGATCTTCGGACTGGTGCTTGGGTTGTGGCACTGAATAAACCCTTGCACGCGCTCAATCAGAGCCCCGGATGGTACACTCTCTTGCTGTTCGCCTTTATCTCCGCCAATGTAAACCACGCGGGCTTGAACTGCTTCTTCGAATACAGCTGTGCTTGATCGAAATGATTGGGCGACTTCGGATCGGCGCTCTGTCCAAACACCAACAGCGAGCGGGCCTGAACCTTCGGACCAAATTCAACAACGCTCACAAATGAAGTGCCCGCAACTCCGTAACGACGCTTCAGCCCCTTAATCGGTCTGGTGTAAAAGTTGTTTACGATGCCAACCGGTCCCGGAGCGCCGGCGATCGGTAAGCTCATCTTCTCATCGCTGAATGCTTCGAGCTCGCCGCCCGATTGAATGCGCTGCAGACGGTTGATCTCGCCCCAAGCCACCTGCCAAGTGCCAAAGTCGCGAGTCAAATCCGCTATCACTTCTTCAAGCGCGCGAGCTCTTAGCCATTCGTCTTCCACCCTGCCGGCGCGGAGCCTTCCAAGCCGTTCAAACCAGAGCGCGAAAAGCGTCATCGGTTTTGACTCGATCGTGCTGACGTGGTTCCACGATTTCAACTCCTGAATCACACCAGCAAGCTTTGCCGCGCGTGCGGCATCTTTGTTTTTCAGCTTTTCGACTTCTGCTGCAAGTTCGGGTATCAGCGTCTCGGACTCGAGCACCGTCGTGTCGAGCCCCGCGCGAGCCCACTCGTCAAACGTAAACTTTTGCTGGGTTGAAAGTATCCGCCGCGAGATTCGCGCCCTGGCGTTGTCGGATTCGCTGGTCATGTAGTTCGGAAAGCTTTCTTTCGCGGGGTTACCTTCGGTGGTCGTTGTAAACGGCGTCTGATTACAGTTCTGCATGAAGCCGGTCTTTGGGTTGGTCAGTTGCGGCAACTCATCGAGGCTATGATAGCCCTGCCACTCTGCTTCCGGGTTGCTGCCGTCTACCGGTTTTGACCAATCGAACTTTGTGGCACGGCGAGGCACCGCGCCGTTGTAGGCATAGAAGATGTTTCCGTCGCGATCCGCGTACATTACGTTGAACATCGGCACGGCGCCACCCGAAACAGCTTTCTTGAACTCAGCCAGCGATTTTGCTTTCCCCATCATGTACCGCTGATAGCCCGATCCACCGTCTTCCAATCTCGCAAGCTTGATCGAGAGAGGCTTGCCCTCGCGGATCGCCACTATTGGTCCGTGATGAGTCTTTCGGAACTTGAAGCTCCTCGGCTCAACGCCCTTCGCGGTCTTTACGCCGATAGTGTCGGTCCATTCGGTTGCGGTTCGATGCGCATCGCCGTAACGATAAGCGAGCGGGTTTTTAGCGTCATCGAACTTCTCGACAAACACATCAACGATGTCGGGATCGTTGACGGTGTGACTCCAGCCGAGATGCTCGTTGTGTCCAATGGTCGGGTGAGGGGATCCGAAAAACGACGCGCCGCTTAGATTCCAACCTTCATCGCTGTGGACGTGTCCTTCGTACCACTGGCCCGGGCCGAAGAATGGTTGATGCGGATTGATAAACAACAACGCGTGTCCGCTGGCGCTCCGTGACGGTGTGACCGCCCACATGTTCGAGCCGACGATCGGCTCACTCTTTGGTTCATCCAGCCCGTTGAGTGGTATGTTTAGCGACACCGAGCTTGTTCCCGCGGGGGCTGAGGAATCCAGCGCCTGGACCGCGGTCTTGATCTCATCGACCTTCACACCGGACTTGCCGTAAATGAATTGCTGATAGACCAGGAACCTGGTGGTGGCAAATGTTTGCCACGCTTCAAATTTTGTAATCAGCCGCGGTTTTATTTGAGGGTTGCGCGCGAGAAAGTAGTTTAACCCGTCGACGAGCGCGTGGCTCAGCTCGCGCTCGCGCCCGCTTGTGCGATCGTACTCAGCCTTTGCCAGACGCGGAATCTCGAGCGCCCGGTTGAGCATGTCATCAGCAAGCGTCCTGTCGCCGTAGACTTCAGACGCCCGGCCAAGCGCCCGAATAAACGTGTCTTCGATTTGCCAGAAATTGTCTTCAGCTTGCGCGTAAATGTATCCAAATACGCAACTCGCATCGGTCGGCCCGTAGACGTGCGGGACGCCGTAGCTGTCGCGGTAGATCGTCACCGAGCGCGCGATCTTTTCGGCCGTCGCTTCTGCCCTGACTACTTTTTTGGCGGCAGCGGCGCTGCGCGGGAATACCGTCACCGCGGCAACAAGAATCATAGCGACGAGCAAAGCGCTGAGCGGGCGCGCGGTTAGGTTGTTGCTGGAGAGCGACAGACTGCGTTGCCGTTTAATTGACATAATGAATTCTCCTTACTCCGCGGGTCGAGATGTCAGCCGGGCGGCGCCGACGACGCGCTTCGCAGCGCTGTTGCTTGTCATCTCAATGCGCGCATTCTACAAGGCATACTTTGGGTGTGCAAGAACCGTTATGGTGCCAGGCCTGCGACTATGCGATTCACGAAACCAATCTACGCGTTGAGAGAATCGCAAATCGCAGGCCTGGCACCCGACGACCAGACCAATCTTTCTCGTTGCGTTAGCGTGGTCATTCCGACTAGACTTCTGACGCTGCTGTCAGGGGGCAGCTGAGCCGCCAGACTTATTCGAGCGGAACAGGGATGCGGTCCATTCCATACTTTGCGCTGTGTTTCGTTCGAGGTTAGACATGTCATCCGCACTCTTTCAATCCAACTTCACCAATTCGACGACGATAGTGATCGCCCTGGTTGTCCTGGTTATGGCAGTCGGGCTGATGATCCTGCTTTTTGCCAGGTCAAGCATCCAGAAGCGGGAACGCGAAGGACGCGTTCGAGAAAGGATGTTGGAGATGGAACGCGAAGGGCAGTTTGCCTCGGCAGCAGACCGCGTTCCCAATTCCAGATATCCCGTCGACATCGCAATCCAGATTACAAAGTTATTGCGCGAGTACCTGGCGATCCAGGTGCTTGCCGTTTATGCCGGACGCCGGGACGATGCGTCGCTCTCGGATGTCCTCTCTTCAGCAGATCAGAATGCATTCGGTATTAATTCGGGATTGCCAGCTTCAGTGCCTGCCTCATTGTTTTCGGATTCCCGTCCCGCGGTTGTCAGGCTGGCGGTCATCACAGGTCAACCCTCGGAACCTGCTTCCGCCCCCGTGGAGTCTTTCGCGGAAAAAACTGGCGAACCTCAGGCGTCTACGGCTGAGAGCGCCGGTGATCTTGAAATCGAGCAAACGGTTGATAAACCCTCGATTGAAGATACGCCGCTTGCCGCTGAATCGATCGACGCGGAGAAACCTGATCGCGAGTCCCAGATCGTGGTCGCTGCTACCGCTCCGCCGCAGCCGAATCAAAGCGCTGACCCGGTCGCCATCTTGCCGTGGCAGGGGCCCTTTGAGTGGCACGGAGTGATCGTTGCCGCGGCGCCACAGGGAGTCGCTTTGGGATTGTTCGATCCCTATCGTGAACCGCTTGGACGTCTTACCGACAAGCTTGCGGTCGCTCTCGATTTTCAACGCAGCGACTCGTTGAGTGAGGCTGCGGAGCAGCGCGCACGGCGGACGGCCGATTTTTCACGTTCTGTCTTTTCGTGCCTCGAGGAATCGTCCCCGCTGGATGCGATCGTGCGTGAAGTGACCCGGCTTGTGGGAACCGACAGCGCGGCGTTGTGGCGCGTTGATCAGGCCAGCGGGATGGTAAGGATGGCTGCCGCTTATGGATTGACTTCACCGGAGTTTTTGCCGCTACCGGTGGGGCAGGGCCTTGCGGGCAGCGTCGCGCTAACTAGCCAGGTATTGGCCATCGAAGACGCCCCTGCCGATCCTCGCTGCATTTTTCCGCGAGAGGCTCGCGAGAGCGGGATTTTTTCATATTTGGGCGCGCCGCTCACTGCCGAGGGCAAGACGCTTGGGGTGATTGAAGTCCACGGCTCAGATCGCCGGTCGTGGACCGACGAGGATCAGCGAGCATTGGAATCCGCTGCGAAGATCATTGCTGAACTGATCAAGACCACTGACTCGCGTGGAAACCGCATTCGCGTTGAGAGTGCATATCTGGGTTTGTCTGAATCGCTTCAGAGACTGCGCTCGGCTGAAGACGTAAAAGAAGCGGTGGTCGAAGTTCTCGGACACGCGCTGGCGGGGTCGCGAGTTATTGTTGTCGAAGTCAATGATCAGGGTCAGCCGGAACCGGTCAAACACGAATACCGGCAGGGATCAGCGAAATCAGCTCTGGGAACCACTTTCGGCGAGGGCTTGCTAGCGGGAGTGAACGCATCAGAGGACGGCCAACTGGTTGCGATCGCGCATTCACAAGAGCAATCACTTGTGGGCGTCGAGACCGCCTCTCAGCTTGGAATACTCTCGGAACTGGCCATTCCGATAAAGGTCGAAGGCAAAACGCGATCTATTGTGTATGTCCATCAGTGCGACCGGGTTAGAGAGTGGGAGCCCGAGGAGATTGAGTTTGCCGAGCGAGTGGTGCGTCAATTGTCGCTGTCGCTTTCGAATCTGCGATCGCTGGATGCCGCGTTCAACGAGACGCAACAAGCCCGGGCAGATGCGCAGCGCGCAAGCGTAATCAGCCGCGAGGCGCCGGCACGCTTCAAGGAGCTGGAGCAAAAACTCGCAAGCCTCCAACAAGCGCTTACACAATCGCGCAGCTCTGAAGTGGAGTCTCGGGCGATGCTTGCCAAGGCGTCGGCGCTCGAGGCGACAGCTCGGGCCGAGGCCGCTGTCGCGCGGCGTGTTGAGAGCGAGGTAAGAGAGCAGCTCGACCGCCTCTCGGCAGAGCACAAGCAGGCGCAGGGGTCATCCCAGCAGCTGCTCGAGATCAACCGACTCAAAAGCGAGTTTATCGTAAACGCCGGGCACGAGATGGAAGCGTCGCTGCAGTCGGTCCTGGGATTAGCGGAGTTGCTCGAACGCGGCTCCTACGGCACCCTAACCTCGGAGCAGCGTGAAGCGGTACACGGCATCTACGGTTGGGCCCGGCGTATCAAGAGCGATATTGACTGGCTTGTCGAATATGGTTCGGCGCGATCGCGTCGTCTTGAGCCAAGCGATGGCGGCTAGACTTTGGTGCAATCGCTTTAGCCGGCCGGGTCCCAGATTAAATCGCAGATCCTTTGCCCACCACAAAACCCAATGACAAGCTGAGGCCGGTCTACAAAACTGCGACGGCGTTGTTATCATTCAAGCAGGCTGAAGAAAACTCATACTGAGGTGACATCCATGAGAAGCTGTTTTCTTTTCGCGATTTCCGCGGTGCTGTTTTGTTCCTCGGTCGCAGCCGCGCAAAGCACACAGGAGTTGCCGAGAGTCCTATTGATCTATCGCGAAGACGCCAAGCCCGCGCGTGGTCCGGTCCACAGTCGAGTAGAGCAGGCGTTTGCTCAATACTGGGCGAAGCAGAAGGTCCAGCCATTCCTCGCTCTCGAAGCGTGGTCAGGCAATCCCAACGAAGTTATGTTTATTACTGGATATGATTCGCTCGCGTCGATGGAGAAGGATTACCAACTCTTCGGCAAGGCGGCCAATGGAGCCGAATACGACTCGTTGATGCGACAGGAGGCCGAGTTGATCAATACTGTGCGTTCAAGCGTTGCTTTGCTGCGTCCGGATTTGAGTTATCGGCCTGAGCGGTTGATGAGCGTCCTGCCGCAAAGCCGATACTTTTCGATCGAGACGTTCCGCGTTCGTTTGGGCAAGGATGGGGACTTTGAGGCGGGGTCGAAATTATTTCAGGAAGCATTTGGGAAGATGAAGCGCGAACAGCCCTATGTTATGTATCAGGTGATCATGGGAGCGCCGGAGGGAACTTACTTGTTGTTCTCGCCGCTAAAATCACTCAAGGACCTCGATGATGATTATGCCAGCCAGGGGGCGATGGTTCGCGCCCTGGGCGAAGAGAATATGAAGAATCTTATGAAAGGCACGGGTGATGTCTTTTTGAGTCTCGAGAGCAACATCTATGCTTTCAATCCAAACATGAGCAACGTCTCAAAAGAGTTTGCCGCGGTTGATCCGAATTTCTGGACTCCAAAGCCGGCCGTGAAAAGAGCGCCTGGCAGGGAAAGCCAGAAGTCCGTAGTCCGTAATCCGTAGTCAGCTCAGTAGTCCGTAGTCAGCTCAGTAGTCCGTAGTTCGTGGTCCGTAGTCCGTAGTCAGCTCAGTAGTCCGTGGTCCGTAGTCCGTGGTCCGTAGTCCGTAGTCAGGTCAGTAGTCCATCGTCCATGGTCCGTTGTTGTGTTCTTAGCTACTGACCACTGACTATGACGACTACGGAGGGCTACGGACTACGGACCACGGACCACGGACCACGGACCACGGACTACGGACTACGGACCACGGACTACGGACTACGACCACGGACTACGGACTACGGACTACGGACTACTGACTACTGACTATGAAGATAACCGTATTTTACGTCGGAACAAGTCTGCTGGCTCCTCTCAAGCGTGCTGAGGATGAGATCAATTCTCATCACAAGCTCGGTCTGACAGTCGCGCCATACAACTGTGGAGCTCCGCTGACTCAAGCCGAATGGAATGCTGCAGAAAGCGATGTTGCCGCCAGCGATGTCCTTTTCGTTATTCATGTCACCGACGGCGAGAATGCTGCCCGAATAGTCTCCGCGCTGGAACGCTATCACGAGCGTCACAGCGCGGTAATAGCTTTTAACTGCATGCCTGATCTTATGCGCCGTACGCGGATGGGTAAGCTCGATTTCGGCAAAATGATGAAGCCGCAGGCGGGGGCGGACGAGGCCCGGGAAAAGGAAACAGCATCGGGATTTGCAAAGAAGCTTGCCACCTGGATGAGCGATTTCGTGAAGGGCCGTAGCTCAACCAGCGGCGCCGCAGACGCCAGGCGCGGAGGTCCGCCTGCGAAAACCGATCAGTATGTAAAGCTGATTGGCAAGCTGCCGGCGATTCTGAAGTTCGTGCCCGCAACCGGGAAACTTGGAGATATCAAGAACTATCTTCTGCTGTTTGCTTACTTCCTTCAGCCCACTCCTAACAACATCCGCGCCATGCTGCTTTACGCGATCAAGCACTACGCGCCGGGGGATTATCGCTCTATAAGAGTCGAACCCGCGGAGGCGTTGCCGGTTGTCGGGATCTATCATCCCGATGCACCAAACCTTTTCGAGACTTTTGAGGCATATCAGAAGTGGTATGAGCGCAAGCGGAAGCGCGCTCTCGATCATTCTCAAACGATCGGGCTCCTTTTGATGCGGCCGCAGATCATAAGTGACGCCCGGCGGCATTATGACGGACTGATTCGCGCGGTCGAACACGAGGGCTTGAGCGTCATCCCGGCCATCTCTACTTTTATGGACAATCGCGAGGCCTGTAGGAAGTTCTTTGTGGAAGAGACTGAAAAAGACACAGCCTCACGAAAACGCGGCCAGCGACGCGCGCGTCTCGTTGATGAGCAAGTTACCGGCAGGGTAGCTGCCAATGGAGGCGCACCGTCACGCGAGCATCGATTGGCGCCGCGAGTGAGCCAGGTCGTCTCATTGACCGGATTCAGTTTTGTTGGCGGGCCTGCGATGAACGACAGCCAGGCCGCGGCGGAGTTTTTGAAAGAACTCAACGTGCCGTTTCGTTCAATGGTTTCGCTTGACGTTCAAACAATCGAGCACTGGAATCAAAGCAAGCTGGGACTAAACGCCATTCAGGCAGCGATGCAGATTGCGATTCCTGAAATAGATGGAGCTACTGAACCTTTCGTCTACGGCGGATTGCCGTCGGACGGGAATCAACCCGAGCCAATCGAGGAGCGTTGCCGCCGAATCGCCCGCCGGCTTGCCCGTTGGAATCGTTTGCGTGTTGCGCCGCGTAATGAACTGAGGCTGGCGCTTCTGCTGTTCTGCTTTCCTCCTAACAAAGGAAACATCGGGACCGCGGCGGATCTTGATGTTTTCCCCAGCGTACTGGAGGTACTTACAAAGCTGCGGGCGGACGGCTACACGGTTGATGCGCCCGAAAGCCCCGATCGATTGCGCGAGATGCTGCTTGAAGGCAATTCGAGCGAGTCGGGCACGATCGCCAACATCGCGTATCGAATGACCGTGGACGAGTATCGACGGCTCTGTCCGCACGTCGCGGAAATAGAGAGGGAATGGGGGGCGGCTCCAGGATCCCTCAACTCTAACGGGCGCGAGGTTCTTATTTTAGGAGTAGAGCTTGGCAATGTATTTGTAGGCGTGCAGCCAACGTTTGGTTACGAGGGAGATCCGATGCGGTTGCTGGCGGCGGAAAGCGGCGCTCCGCATCATGGGTTTATGGGGCTTTACACCTACTTAGAAAAAGTTTATCGCGCCGACGCTGTTGTTCACGTAGGGACACACGGCGCGATGGAATTCATGCCGGGGAAACAGGTTGGGCTCTCGGAGAGCTGTTGGCCCGATCGGTTGATCGGAGAGTTGCCCAACATCTACCTCTACAGCGTCAACAATCCTTCTGAAGGCACCATAGCGAAGCGCCGATCATATGCGGAGCTCGTCTCGTACCTGACACCGCCAATTGAGAACGCCGGATTGTATAAAGAACTCGCGTCGTTGAAGGAACTTCTTGGCGCCTACCGAACCGCGCGAGACGACAATGAGCGCAAACAATTGTTTGAGGCAATTGAAGAGAGCGCCCGCGCGGCTAACCTTCAATGAGAGTCGGGAGCGGAAGGGGCGAGGAGGGAGAAGGGGAGAAGGAGTGTTCGGCCACGATCGAGAGCGTGATCCGAATCATTCTAGGCGTCATCCTGGTCGGAGTGATCTGGAAAACCATCAGGATGAAGAAGCGGCCTTGTTCTGCTATCTCAATGGATTGTCGCAGATTCTGCAGTGTATTCTTCGCTTAGCGTTGAGGTTTCCGCACTCGGAGCATTTGTAATACATCTTGCGCGTGAACAGGTTTGTGAGGAATGCGCTCAGAACCAGGATTCCTCCGAGAACGACGAGGGTCAACAAAGTGTCGCTCAGTCCCTTCATTTATTGCCCATAGCCGATCGCCCCTTTGTTGTTAGCTTGTAGAAATCGCTGCCTCGCTCCTCGAGCAATCCGTCTCGAACGAGTCTTGCCACCACGTCGATCACTTGCCCGCGAGCATCGGGATCGTTGCCGCCGGCTTCAAAGAGCGTGTGCAGATCCAAAGTGTCGGTGTTCATTTGAGAAAACAGATTCAAGACTCGGCGTGTTATTTGGTCCATCTTAATCACTCCCGGATCAGGATCGCAAAGGCTCAATCCACTATAGCAGTCCTTGTGTTAATTCCTTAGCGCCTTAGCGGTCCTTGGCGTCTTTGCGTTAGCCGGCGCCCCTTACAGGTTTGCACACCAAGCATCAACTGAGGTATTAGATACTTGCTTCGCAACATAGGCAGGGATGAATTTCTGACTTCCTGGGTTCCCAGCCCAATTGCATCCAAATGGATTCCGAGGAGGAAGTCGGAAATGCTCTTCAAAACAATCAGCGCAGCAGTTTTCGGTATTGACGCGTACGTGGTGGATGTCGAAGTCGATCTGACCCCGCGATCCGGCGACAGTCTGACGCCGGTCTTTACGATGGTTGGCCTGCCAGACGCCGCCGTTCGCGAAAGCCGAGAACGAATCCGAGCGGCCATCAACAACTGCAACTTCTTTTTCCCCATACATCGAGTGACCGTGAATCTTGCGCCGGCCGATGTGAAGAAAGAAGGTTCGAGTTTCGACTTGCCGATCGCAGTTGGAATACTCGGCGCGAACGGCGATCTCAAGCGCGAAGAATTACGGGACACATTGATTGTCGGCGAGCTCTCGCTGGACGGGAGGGTTCGTCCGATCAAGGGCGCGCTCCCGGTTGGAGTGTCCGCGCGTGCGCACGGTGTGAAACGGTTGATCGTACCCGAAGAGAACGCTCACGAAGCGGCGGTGGTAACGGGCCTCGAGGTCTACCCGGTCACAACGCTCAACGGGGTCGTTGAATTGATCAACAGCGAACGTCCTCCGTTGCCGTTGTGTATCGACACCGAGGCCTTGCTGTCGAATCTAGATCACTATCCGGATGATTTTCGTGAAGTGCGAGGTCAGCCTCACGCAAAGCGCGCGATCGAAGTAGCCACAGCCGGCGGGCATAACATTCTGCTTATTGGTCCTCCTGGCTCTGGCAAGACGATGCTGGCGAAGCGCATGCCGACGATTCTGCCGCCGCTGGAGTTTGAAGAAGCGATCGAATGCACCAAGATTCACAGCGTAGTCGGGTTGACCGAGAAGCACGGTTTGATAACTACGAGGCCGTTTCGCGCGCCTCATCACACGATCTCCGATGCGGGGTTGATAGGGGGCGGGGCGATGCCGCGTCCGGGCGAAGTGTCGTTGGCGCACAACGGAATGCTGTTTCTCGATGAGCTTCCGGAGTTCGAACGCAACGTGCTCGAGGTACTCCGGCAGCCGCTTGAAGATGGCAAGGTAACGATCAGCCGGGCGTCGATGTCACTGACATTCCCGTCGCGATTCATGCTTGCGGCGGCTATGAATCCCTGTCCTTGTGGATTTTTTAATGACCCGACACGCGAATGCAAGTGTTCGCCGATACAGATACAGCGCTACGTGTCCAAGATCTCAGGACCGTTGCTGGACAGAATAGACATTCACATCGACGTGCCGGCGGTGAAGTTCAAAGAGTTAGCGAGCGACACGCCGGCTGAAAGCTCCGCCGCGATCCGCGACCGAGTGGTTCGCGCTCGGCGGATTCAGTTAGAGCGTTTCAGCAGCGAACGGATCTTCTGCAACGCCCAGATGTCGCCGCGATTGATACGCAAGTACTGCGCAATCGAT
>DASRIZ010000175.1:0-3900 GCA_035649735.1 Blastocatellia bacterium
TCCCATTTCGTCACGAAGGGTATTTCACCCGTAAAGGAGATCAACTATGAGTAATTACAATCAGTTGTATACGCCGCAGGACAGCGCGATCGTGTTCATCGACCACCAGCCGCAGATGCTTTTTGGCGTGGCAAATGTTGACCGATCACTCCTGATCAACAATGTCACGCTGCTTGCCAAGGTCGCTAAGGAGTTTGGCGTGCCCGCCGTGCTAACCGCCGTAGAAACAGAGTCTTTCAGCGGTTACCTCTGGCCACATATATTGGACGTTTTTCCCGGCCAGGAGGTCATCGAACGCACCTCGATGAATTCCTGGGACGACCCTGCCTTTCGCAAGGCGATTGAAGCCACCGGTCGAAAGAACATTATTCTGACAGGCTTGTGGACGGAAGTATGTGTCACTTGGCCTGCGATTCAAATGGCGGGAGAGGGCTACAACGTTTATGTCGTTGAGGATTGCTGTGGTGCAACTTCGATAGCCGCCCAAGACGCCGCTTTGTCGCGGATGGTGCAAGCCGGAGTCTCGCGCCTTACCACGGTAGCCGGTCTGCTCGAATGGCAGCGTGACTGGAAGAATCACGACCATTACGACGCGCTGATGAGCTTGCTCAAACAGTACGCGGGCGCCTATGGAATCGGCGTCGAGTATGCCTACACGATGGTGCACAAAGCTCCGCAGTCGGCCAAAGTACCGCATAAGGTTGCCAAGCATGCTGCTGGTTAGCGAGGTTCTGCCATGAAGACGGATAGCACGCCCGATGTGATCCTTCATAACGGGCGAATGAATACGCTTGACCCAATACGGCCAGAGATAGGGAGTTTGTCTATCCAAGATGGTCGCATTCAAGCCGTCGAAAATGTGTCCGAAGAACAACGCGGCGATAAAACCTTAGTGATCGATCTCAAAGGCCGGCGTGTGATTCCCGGACTTAACGACTCGCACACGCATCCGATCCGCGGCGGTTTGAACTACAACATGGAATTGCGATGGGATGGCGTTCCCAGCCTCGCAGACGCGCTTCGAATGCTGAAGGATCAGGCCTTGAGGACGCCTGCCCCGCAATGGGTGCGCGTGATCGGCGGCTGGTCGGAGTTTCAATTCAAGGAGAGACGGCTGCCCACGCTCGATGAGATCAATGCTGCCGCTCCGGATACGCCGGTCTTCATCCTTCATTTGTATGCTCAGGCTATGCTCAATAAAGCCGCCTTGCGTGCGGTCGGTTATACCAAAGACTCTCCTGACCCTCCCGGCGGCGTCATCGAGCGCGATAAAAAAGGCAATCCCACAGGGCTGCTCGTCGCCAAGCCAAATGCGCTGATCCTTTACTCGACTTTAGCGAAGGGACCGAAGCTTGGCTTCGATGACCAAGTCAATTCGTCGCGTCATTTTATGCGGGAACTCAACCGGCTTGGAGTAACAAGTGTAATCGACGCGGGCGGCGGGTTCCAGAACTACCCTGACGACTACGCGGTCATCGAGCAGCTGCATCGCGATGGTCAACTGACTTTGCGTATCGCCTACAATCTGTTCACCCAGAAACCTAAAGGAGAATTGGCCGATTTTCAGAGTTGGGCCAAGTTGGTCCAGCCTGGACAGGGTGACGATTACTTTAGGCACAACGGCGCCGGCGAGATGCTAGTCTATACCGCGGCAGATTTCGAAGACTTCCTGGAACCGCGTCCGGAGATGCTCCCATCCATGGAGGACGAGCTACGGCGAGTCATCACTTTTTTAGCCCGCAACCGCTGGCCTTTCCGCCTGCACGCTACCTACGACGAAACTATCAATCGCGCGCTGAACGTCTACGAGGAGGTCAACCGCGAAGTGCCGTTCGACGGAATTCATTGGTTCTTCGACCACGCAGAAACTATTTCGGACCGGAACATCGAACGCATCAAAGCGCTCGGTGGTGGCATTGCCGTTCAGCATCGTATGGCATACCAGGGCGAATACTTTATCAACCGCTATGGTAAGGAGCGAACCAGGCGTACACCACCGATTAAGCGAATGCTGGAACGGGGTGTGCCGGTCGGAGCGGGCACAGACGCCACACGAGTTGCGAGTTACAACCCATGGGTATCTTTGTATTGGCTGGTGACCGGTCGCACTGTCGGCGGCACGGAATTGTACGACGAATCAAACCGTCTGGATCGTATCGAGGCTTTGCGGCTATGGACCGAGGGGAGCAGTTGGTTCTCGTCAGAGGAGGGCAAGAAGGGAGCACTCTCGCAAGGACAGCTGGCTGACCTGAGCGTCTTATCCGCGGACTATTTCGCGGTCCCGGAAGAACAGATCAAATCTATCGAGTCCGTGCTGACAATGGTCGGCGGCAAGGTGGTCTATGCTGCTGGCGAATTTGCGTCACTGGGTCCACCCGCACTGCCCGTGAGTCCTGATTGGTCGCCCGTCGCAAATTTCGGCGGCTATGCCAAGGCCGAAGCGCATACGACCGCGCCCGTCGCGCACGATCACTTTTGCGTCGAGCATTCGTTCGCGGAAACCTTGCGCAAACAGGCACGCACTTGGCTTGATGGTAGACCCAGGCTTTGGGCGCCCGGTTGTGACTGTTTCGCCATGTAGCCTGCGCCAAAGGACCGAGCGACAGCAGATGGTGCAAATATCCCATGGATCGGAGTAAGGATGAGTACCCCCTCGTCGCGGCATCATCGCATAAGACGGATCTTTCCGTGACCCGTTTGCAAGCCGTGCTTCTGACACTTAGTTTGGTTACCGGGATCGTTGATGCGGTAAGTGTCCTCGGATTAGCTGTGTTCACTGCGAACATGACCGGGAATGTTGTCTTCCTCGGTTTCGCAGTGGCCGGAGCGCCCGGATTTTCCATTGCGCGCTCCGCAACTTCTTTAGGCGCTTTTTTGCTAGGTGCATTGATCGGCGGTCGGCTGGGATTTGCAAAGGCGAGTGTTCGCCGTGGCTGGCTCACAACCGTAGCGGTTTGCGAAGCGGCTCTGCTGTTTGTCGCTGCTCTTGCCTCCATAGGGTTCGATGTTTGGTCGGCAAAACCCGCATATAGTCTTTATGCTGTGATTGTTTTCATGGCGATAGCAATGGGTTTGCGGAATGCGACCGTTCGGCGACTCGCCGTCCCTGACCTGACCACAACGGTTTTGACCCTTACGCTTACGGGCATAGCGGCCGACTCGTCGCTTGCTGGCGGCAACAACCCACGGCTCTGGCGGCGGGTTGGTTCAGTCGTTGCAATGTTTGTAGGTGCTGTCGTAGGGACATTGTTGCTGAGATATGGAATGGCGCTTCCACTCATGCTGAGCGGCATCTGTGTTTTGGTAGCGACGTATATCTATGTTTCACCACTGCCTGCTTCGAGGAAGGTCGAAGAATGAAGACCGCAGCAAGCGAGTATGAATCGACAAAAGATCGCCCGGCAGGAATAGTTGCGCTCATCATCACACATAAGATAAGACCAGGTGAGGACAAGCGTTACGAAGCGTGGCTGGCGGATATTCTTAAAGCCGTCAGCGGTTTCCCTGGCTATATCGGCAGGGAGATATTTCGCCCGTCTGATGGAGGCAGGAAGTATACGACTGTTGTACGTTTTGATTCGCTGGACACCTTGAATACCTGGGTGGAATCGGGAACGCGGGCGTCATTTGTCAGCAAGGTCCATGACCTATTGGAACAAGGTGACCAAGTCGAGATAAGAAGCGGGATCGATTTCTGGTTCACACCGGAAGGCGTCAAGCCTCCGAAGCTCTGGAAGCAGTTCGTCCTGACAGTGTCTGCGGTCTATCCACTAAGCCTCATCATCCCAGTCTTCTTAAGTCCCCTCGGTAAGCTCGCGCCCGTGCTTGGCAATGAATTCGTCGCGGCATTTCTTATGGCCGGTATTCTCACCGGAATGCTGACTTTTGTAATCATGCCTC
>DASRIZ010000176.1:0-11927 GCA_035649735.1 Blastocatellia bacterium
TAGCCGAACGATTGCCCTATCAGCAAAGCAACAATAGCCGAGCCGAAAAAGACAGTGACAAGATACTTGATATTTTTCATTTCTGCCTCCTGACCTCTGTGATTTTTGAAAGATATCATACACTCAGCGCACCCTGCTCCAGAAACCTTTTGGAGAAGATCCTTCTTTCTATGCTGGGTATCTTCTAGCGTGCCTCTCATGTTGCGTCCTTCGTCAATGGATCACTTGCATTCGGCGTGGGAGTTCGAGATTTCCCTGGGATTCACCAGAATAAAGCGGGTGGGTTCAACGAAGGTTCTTCACGTAAATCTCAGTGTTGCCGTCGCGGTTACTCTGAAAGGCGAGCCTTGAGCCATCGGGTGAGTATGCTGGTCGTTGGTCCATCCTGGGTCCCGCCGTCAAGCGCCGGAGGTTATCCCCATTCAAGTCGATCTGAAAGACGTTTGCCATGTCGCTGGCTCTCAATTTCTCATCGTTAAATGCTATCGATACGCCATCGGGCGACCAGCAAGGTAAATATTTGGAGCCCGGGCTCGTTGTTAACATCTTCATGTTGCTGCCGTCGGCATCGGCGACATAGATCTCCACGGGGAGGAAGCCGTCGATCCTCTCCAAGCTAGGTCTGACGAATGCGACTCTCTTTCCATCCGGCGACCAGGCGGCCTGACTCGCACCTACTGTTGTCATCCTCGTGACGTTCGAGCCATCCCCGTCCATCACGTATATCTCTTTCCGGCCATCGCGGTCTCTGATAAAGAGGATTCTTCCGTCGGGCGACCATTTGGGAGAAGCGTCAGCCCCTGGCTCGTCCGTCAGCCGCGTCTGGTTGCTGCCGTCGGCATTCATCGAATAGATTTCCTCGTTTCCATCCCGCGCACTCGTGAACGCGATGTGTTTACCGTCGGTCGACCAGGCCGGCTCCGTGTCGTCCGCCGCCGAGTTCGTTAATTGCGTCAGCGCACTGCCATCCGCATTGACAACGTATATGTGTTGCTTGCCGGCGCGATTGCTGGAAAAAGCGATCTGGTTACCGTCGGGAGACCAGGCCGGCGCGAGGTCGTCGGCGGGGTTGTCGGTGAGCTGCCCCAGGTCGCCTTCGACGCTCATCGCATAGATCTCCCAGTTGCCGTCGCGGTCGGTCGGGAAAATCAGCTTCGTACCGTCGGGCGACCACGAGGGCGCCGAATTATTCGCAGAGTTGTTCGTCACACGCATAAGATTGCCGCCGCCGGCGTCCATTACATAGATCTGCTCCTTGCCTTCCGTATTCCTGACGAACGCGATGTTACTGCCGTCGGGTGACCAGGCCGGCCATATATCTGGTCTGTTGCTGCCGGCGGTCAGATTCTTCTGCCCTGTGCCATCCGCATTCATCTCGTAGACGTCGAAGTTGCCGTTCCTCCCGGTCACGAACAGGATCTTCTGCCCGTCGGGCGACCAACACGGGTCCGAATCGTACTCTGGGTCGTCGACGATCCTCTTGACGTTGGAGCCGTCGGCGTTCATCACGTAGATGTCGAAGTTGTACGGAAAGCTGTTGTCACGGTTGCTGGCGAAGGTGATCTTGCTGCCGTCAGGAAACCACGTGCCGGCGCGATCTATGGCATTGTTTCTGGTTAGCCGCGTCTGGTTCGCGCCGTCTGCGTCCATGACATAAATCTCACGATTGCCGTCCCGATCACTGTTGAAAAGGATCTTCCGGCCGTCGGGCGACCACTTCTGACTATCGTCTTCAGCCAGGTTGTTGGTGAGGCGCCTGACGTTGGAGCCATCGGCGTCCATCACGTAGATATCGTTCTTGCCGTCGCGGTTGCTCCAAAAGGAGATCTTGGTGCCGTCTGGCGACCAGGCCGCGCCAGCATCGATGGTGTTGTTGTTGGTCAACCTGACTAGCGTGCTCTTGGCGCGCGTGACGGGTGCCTGAGAGATGTGCGCGCGCTTCAGATAAAGAAAGACGCCAACGGCGGCGATCAGTAGCAGTACCGCCGCGATTGTTGCCGCTCGCTTGATTTGCTGCTCTCGTCCCCCTGCGGCGGCCGGCGGCAGCGCCGCGGCGACAGGCGACAAACGCGCGGCATCAGCGGCTGGATATTCCCCTTCCAGCTCTTTGCTGATGACCCGGGCAAAGGTGTGTTTTTCAATGACCGTGGCCTCGCCATCCACCCGTGCGGGGCCGATCTGCCGGTCGACAGCAGCAGATACTTTCACAGGGGCGATGAAGCGGTAGCCGTACTTCGGGATCGTCTCGATGTAGCGCGGCTCAGAAGACGTGTCGCCGAGCGCCTTCCTCAGCCCGGAGATGTTGTATGTAAGACTGCCTTCCTCGACGAAGGTATCGCGCCAGACCGTTTTCAGCAGTTGCTCCTTGTCAACCACCTGCATCGCGTGTTGTACGAGCACAAGCAGAGTCTCAAAAACTTTCGGGGCGAGGCGCACGGTGGCGCCGTCTTTAAGCAGTAATCGATTGCGCGCGTCCAGCACGAAGGGCTCGAACTCATATAAGTGATTGTCCTCCGGAAGCATAACGGCCCTAACAATTCCCTAAGACTTCACTCAGGATTTTTCACGCAATTCTAAGCAAATCCAAAGGACTTCTGTGAACTCCCAGATTATCGTCTGGCGCGTTGGCAAGGCCGATGAGGGACGTTCTCAAAATCCAACCCTCCAAAGTCTCGCCAATTATATTGGCGGCCATTGATTACGGCAATAAGTCGCCAAGCAGGGAGATAACGGAGAAACGCCGTGGCAAAAACGCGCAAGACGGAAAAGACGGTCGAGATCCACGAATTCTACATCGTCAGATCGGCGAGCGGCTCGCTGCCGGCGCTGTGCGGCGTGTGCGCGGCGGGCGACGCCTTCATGGTCGCGCCAGAACAAGCCGCCGCGGTGGCGGACGTCCCAGGTCGGATGATCTATCGCTGGGTCGAAGCCGGGATGGTTCATTACCAGGAGCAGTCGGACGGCTCGCTCACTGTTTGCCTCAAGTCGCTGCCAGCATCGGGCGAGCAGATCTGGGATGAATGAGGAGCAGGTTGAGCGCTCACCAAGCGCTATCAGAATGCGCCGATGCTGCGGAAGGCCTCGGCGTGAGGAATGAGTTTATCCATCCTGGACCTCTCTAAGCGGAGGCAGTGATGGCGGAATTTGAAGGAGTAGACATGCTTAAGAGGAATCGACATATCGTTAGCTTTGCAGTGACCCTACTGCTCGCCGTGTCGCTCGTCCCGGTTGGAGCGATGCCGGCACGGGCGCGCTCAGCGCAAAGAGATAACCCCACAACCGAGATAGACGGTGATCGGCTTGCCTCGTACCCAAGCAGTGGCTTCGTTATCGAATGGAGTGGCGACGGCGCCGCTTGTCGAGCCGCCAGTCCGGAAGAATCAAACGCATTCGCTGGACGCGATCGGTTCGTGCCGCTTCATATCATCTCGCCAATTCGCGAGGCCGGCGTTAGCGAGCAGGACGCCGGATTGAACATTATCCTGCGAGGCACGCCACAACTCGAAAACTTTCCGCAGGCGAAGAACGCGTTCCTGAGGGCCGCAAAAACATGGGAAGCCGTCATTCGCAGTTCGATCACCATCATCGTCGACGTCGATTTTGGCCCGACGCGATTTGGTGAACCTTTTGACAACCCTAACATCCTCGGATCGACAGACACGCAAGATATTGGCAGCAATTCCTTATATCCGACTGTACGTAGCCGCCTGCTTGCGCAAGCTTCGAGTCCGAGAGAAGCAGGACTCTACAATGCGCTGCCCGTCGGAGCGCTCCCGACCGACCTTGGCAGCGCCGCAGCAGTGATTGCGCCGTCCGCTGTCTTCCGAGCGCTAGGCATAATCGGTTCTATAGCTGATCCGGCAACCGAGACCGCGACGCTGGGACCCCCACCTGCAATCGGGTTCAACTCGGCGTTTCGGTTCGACTTCGACCCCAGCGACGGTATCACCTCCGGCAAGACGGACTTTGACGCCACCGCCGTCCATGAGCTAGGGCACGCCCTTGGGTTCACTTCGAATGTCGGAACGCTGGAATTAAATCCGAGGGCCGCCGTTGCCCCGTCGGTGCTCGACTTGCTGAGATTCCGTCCGGGTGTAACGCTGCCCACATTTCCGAGCGCTCTGCGCATCCAGTCGTCCGGCGGCACGCAGGTCTTTTTCGCCGGCGAGCCGGAGCTGTTGCTGTCGACCGGGCGAGGTGACGCTACTGGCGGCGATGGCCGGCAGGCCAGCCACTGGAAAGACGACGAGTTGATTGGTCAGTACGTCGGGATCATGGATCCGACTCTTGATGAAGGACGCCGCGAGACCATAACCAGTAATGATTTGCTGGCCCTGGACTCTATGGGCTTTCAAGTCGGACCGCTGAACGGCGGCGGCGACACCGTTGCATTGACGTCGGGCGTGAATCAACAAGGCTCTATCCGTGCTCCAAAAGCCAATGAGGAAGACGCGGTCATCGACGACCGCCAGTATGCGATTCAGGTTCCCGCAAGCGCGACTCAGCTAAGAGTAGAGCTTGACGGCAATCAGGACATCGATCTGTACGTCCGGGCCGCTCAGCGCGTAACCATCAATTCGTCCGGACTGCAGGCAGACTATGTTTCAAACTCCCCGACCGGTCACGAAACGATCACCATCACCTCTTCCAGCAGCCCAGCTCTGCGCGCGGCGACTTACTACATCGCGGTTCTAAACTATGGTCCGGGATCGGTCAACTTCAATCTCAAGGCAACTATCAGCGGACCCGGCGGTGGTGGAAGCAATTCACCGGTGATCAACAGCCTGAAGGGAGAGTTGGACGGTGATAATCTGATATTGACCGGAGTCGCTTCGGACTCGAACGGTGACATCGTGCAAGCTCAATCGAACCTACTCGACGGTTCAGGAGAGGTCGTTGGGCAAACCGCACCGTTCTCGGTCAATTTCGGCACCTCCACCACAACTAACTTCACTCTCACCGTCAGCAACATGAGTGCAATTCCCGCGGCGGTCATGGCTACAGTCGTTTTCATCGACCGTTCAGGCAATCACAGCGCACCACAAACTGCTGACTTCAGCCAAGGCGATTCGGGCGGCCCAACTGTGTCGGGTGGCTCGTACAACAGCAACAAGCTGATCATCAAGGGATCGGGCTTCAGTGCCCAGGTGTTGATAGAGATAAACGGAGTCGTGGTTGGAATTTACCAAAGCTCTACTGAGAGAAAGATAAAGGTAAAGGGCAACCCGAGTCGTTTAAATCTTCGCGCCGGCCCTAATCGCGTCCGAGTTCTAAACGGGAACTCACGATCTAACCTTTTCGTGTTGGACCTCTAAACCCATCCACGAAATTTGGTGTTGTTTTCGATCCAGTGAAGGCAGGGTGAGCGTCGAACTGCGACTCTCACCTCGCGAAAGTTGGGCAGAGATCTGTCTGCCCACATTTGAATAAAAAACTTGTAAAAGGAGAATCACAATGTCAAATCGTTTGATAGTTTGCATAATGGTATCGGCGATGGTGCTAATTAACCTGCCTGTCTCGCGGGCACAGACCTCGGCGGCTCAGGGTTCTACCATCAAGATTTCGTCGTATATGGATGACCCGTTCGTCAAGGAGTCGGACATCAGACGCATCGATGCCTCAAGAGTTGGGCAGGACCAGAATGGAAAGCCTTTCCTGGCTGGCGATCGGGTCAGCATGATCGGTGAGGATTACATCTATCGGTGGAACGCGGCGCACACTGAGGTCTCCAAGTTCGCCTGGAATCCGTGGCCGAAAGATGGGCGGTCGAACAATAAGGGCAATTTTAACTTTGCCGATGAAACGCGCTTCCCTATCCATGAGGTCGAGCGTGATGCGGATGGCAAGCCTGTCCTTAAGGATGGGTTGCAAGTATGGAAGCCGCGAGACCTGCGCTTGGGCATAACGACCGCCTTCGCCGCAAGCAACGCTGTCAAACCGACCGCGGAATCCTGGGCCGGGCGCGACATCCCCTGGGGCGAGAACGGTCTCCTCAAAATCGAAAGCCAGAGCTTTATTGAATTCAACGCCTTCTACAGCCCCTCGGCGAAGATGGTGTTCTTTGGTATCGTACCCTACCGTATGCCCGGCGAAACCCAAGTCAGGATATTTGAGACCGCCACCTCGTGGGAGATCGGCGCGCACGAGTCCGGCCACGCCGTGCATCACACTCTCAAGCCGAATGGCTACGGTATAGGATTCTACACATGGTCAGAATCTTTCGCGGATCAGATTGCCATGTGGACTTCGCTCCGCGACTCGCAGCGCGTGTCGAGGGTGCTGGCCGAGACCGACGGCAATCTTAACAAGTCGAACTCGCTGACCCGTTTCGCCGAGGCGTTCGGCGCAATCGCGGGCACCGGCGCGCCCAACCGCGATATCTTTAACGATAAAAAAGTTTCCGACACTGACGACGAGATACACGACCGTTCAGAGGTGCTCACCGGCGCCCTCTACAAGGTCTTCACGCTCATCTATGACGATCTGAGAAACAGGGAGGGACTTGATGACCGCAAGGCGATACTGCAAGCGGGAGAGATCATGGGCACCTTCCTGACCCACACAACGGACTACACGCCTGAGAACCATCAGACGCTGGAGGACGTCGGCAAGGCCTACCTCAAGGTAGACAAAGAACTCTACGGCGGTCGCTATCAGAGCTGGTTTGTCGACGAGTTCACTCGGCGGGAGATATTCGACCAGAATTCCGTCAACGAGTGGAAGGCGCACGAGGCGGCGGTGCTAGACCTGCGGCTCCCCAGACGTGCTTCGGAAAAAAACATCAACAAGCTGGTGCAATCGAACCTGGACAGGCTCGGCATCCCCCCGATCTACGGACTCGTACTGCAAAGCGTGACGCACGACGAGCGCTTCGGGAAGACGATGGTCCGTGTGCAGGTCAGGCGCGAAAGCGACGGTATGCTGTTTGACAATGAAGGCATTCTCACCTTCCGCCCCGACGGCTCACTGGCCGACTATTATACGCCGCTGCCGGAAGTTACGACCTCGCAGATAGGCGTGCAGTCCTACGGGCACTTGCTGGCGCTCGTCAGTCAAGCCAAACTGCTCGGCCTTGACAGTCACGGCGGCCTGCTCTCGATCGTACGCGGGGAGGACGGGAATATCACGGTGGAAGCGCGGGTCATGCGCGGCGAGGGCATCAACTGCTGGGTCGACGTCTACTCGCTGGAACACCCTGAAGGTCAGCGACGCGAGGTCATCATACCAACGTTTCCCGGGATCAGCGGCCTCCAGCCCAACGGCGTGCAGATCCTCACCGCCGACGACCTCGCCAATTGAAGATAGCGGGGCGCAAGCCGCGCCGATGGATACGGGCGAGCCAGGGAATCCCTGAGCTTGACCGTTCCATCGGCGTCGTTAGTGTGCGCTTCCGCATTGAATCCGATGCGAGGATCTCCGCGTCACATCAAATCAGATCGTCATCAGCGATGCAGTAGCGCGATTCGGGCCGGAGGAGCGCTTATGAATAAACTGGGGGAGCCCTTATGAATGAAAAGGATTTAAAGAGGTTGTCGTTGACCACGCTCACTCCCGAAGCGACGCTTTGCGCAAGAATAGACGCACAGCTCTTTGTTATGTTGCTGGTCTTTATAGCCTGTGCACCTGCGAGGTTGGTTCGCGCGCAGTCTTGCAACCCGGCAGTGGTCAGCTACATTGTCCGCGATGAAAACGGAAAAGTGATGGATAAAGCAGCACTAAGATCCGTCTACGAAGAATTGCCGAGGTCTATTGACGACGCGCAGGTCGATGTCGGTGAGACCTCTTTCGCAGATGATGGCAAGACATTTTACTGGCCAGAGTCTGTCGACTGGCCGAAGGGAAAGAAGGCATCGGACTTGGAGTTCGTCAACAGTCAAACCTGCACCATGCATCTCAGCGAAGCGACGCTGACATATCACCACAAGAAGATGCGGCTCATCTTTAATCTTGAGATTACTCGGGCGCAGGCTGACCGTCGTCCGGTTATCGATTCTCTGCCATTTCAGGAGGGCACCTTTGCCCTCGATCTGACCGGCTGGTCGCATGACAGAGATCAAATGATTCCCGCTGCGAGATGGAAAAAGATTCAAGACCCGCGATGAGCGCAATCATCTGCAGTTCGCTTTACCTGCCGCTGCCTGCCAGTTGGCGCCTCGCCCGAACTGTCGAGGTTTCCTGATCTGCTCCGGGGCTTGCCTCAGAGTTGACTGAAGAGAGAAAGCGCGCAAGTCTGCTGGAGGTTTTATCTCTCTTTGACAAAGGTAAGAGGCGAAAGTTATGACAAATCGTTTAAGGATAAGTGCCTTTCTGATTTCAGTCCTTTTCGGTGTCGTTTTTTGACAGCAACGGAAACCTAATTGGGTCCTCCAGAAGTCAAATGAAAGCCCAAGCTCGGTATCTGACCGCTCAGGGCAGGCAACCTTTCGATAACAATAACAGCGTCGTGACAGCTACCCTAACGAACCCGCACATCATACACGGATACCGCCCCGTTGATCAGAGGCAAGTTAAACATTACTGATTTCCACGATAGGCAAGAATCGTTTCCAAAGCCAGATCCCGTTTCGCCTTGTATGCCTCGACGGAAAACGGCGCGAGGAGCAACGGCGTCAGCGCCGTCCGAGTATCCGCTGACCATGTCGTCTGGTGGTACTGGTCCGAAACGCTTACGGGCAGTTGGCTATAAGGAAGGGTGAAGAAGTTGTCCTCGCCGATGAAGTTCGGGCCGGTCGGTGTCGGCTCTCCGACGAGAATCGCATTCGTATAGGACTCAATCACCGAAGCGACAATGGGAGCAGCCGAGTACGTGTACCTTCCCACGATCAGGAAGAGGTTCCCAGGTTGGTTGATCCTCTCGGCGCGAGTCAGGCGACTGAGCACTGGATAGGCAAGTCGGCCGTTGCCCCCGTTGTTCCACCGCATGTCGATGATCAGTTTCTCGATTTTCTGCTCATCGATGTATCTAAAGAGGCGCTGCAAAAACGTATCCAAAGGCTCAGCGGGATCCTGGACCACCAGGTTGAACTGGAAATAGACTATCTTGGTGTTCGGCACAGTCTCGAACCAATAGTTCTTCCTGCGATCCTTGAGGTATAGCGGCAACGGATCAGCAGACCCCTGGAACAGCGTGACCCAGCTCGGGTGTCCCGCGATCCTGCTGTATGCCGAGTCGTCCGTGGCTGCCGCCACTTCCGCAGTCCGTGTCGTTCCATCGGCCTCGCGAATGGCGAACACGATGCTCTCGGATTGTGGCTGCAGGCCCAGACCACTCAGTATTGCCGGATACCTCGCAAACCGCGGCCCGTTTCGCTTGATATTCTGAGGGTTGTCTTTATCTTTGCCGATGATGCGTCCGAGCGCCTGAATCACCTGCTC
Organism: Blastocatellia bacterium; assembly: GCA_035649735.1. Taxonomy (GTDB): domain Bacteria; phylum Acidobacteriota; class Blastocatellia; order UBA7656; family UBA7656; genus Onstottus_A. Next base: position 9,376 of record DASRIZ010000176.1, read on the forward strand.
CGTCGTCTGATTCCCAAAGCGCAGCACCTGCTTTCCAACGAGATCGGCGTACTTCGGATCGGCGGCGACGATGTACAAGCCCTCCTGGAACAGTTCGAACTGGAGAGGGACCGTTTTCCAGGAAGGAACGACTTGAGGAGCTATCCCGGTATGACCGTCGCCGACGAGGGCCGTGAGACCCATGATCCGCACGATGATTTGATTGTCCGTTAAGCCGGGAACATCCGCGCGAAGTCGCTGAATCTCATTGTGGAATTGAGCCTCCGAGGTCTTGTGAAATGGGTCATAGCCCATGCGCTTCACTTCTTCCTCGAAAAAAGAAATGTCATGGCGCCAGCCGTCGGTGCGGGATATGTGCGCCTTGTCGATCTCGCCGGTCATCGACTTGAAGCGGGGATCGCCTCGCAGGAAGGCAAAGTCCTCATTCGTACCGAGTCGATCGCGATTGCGGACTCCGAGATCGAGAGCTCGTTGCAGCGCTTTGATCGTCGCCTCCTTCTCCTTCAGCCTCGCGTGCGAGCGCGCGATATCGAAGGCGACGCGCCACAACTGAATGACGGTGCCGAGCTCCATTGCCTTTTCGAATGACGGGATTGCTTTTCGATACTCGCCAGTATTGAACTGGGCAGTTCCGAGGGAATACCACCACCAACCGACATGCGGGTTGCCGGCTACCAGACGCTCCCACAAAGGCACCGCGGCTGCCCAATCGCGGGACTGAGATTTTGCTTGGGCCTGGTTCAGATCATTAAGAACGGCATTTGGATCCAGCTGTGCCTGCAAGGGATTCGCCGTTGCGACGACGATCACCATTTGCAGGACGCTACGGGCGATTGATTGAAAACTCATCGTATAGACCTCCATTGACGGGTATACGCGAACGCGAGCCGTTCGGCGATCCAATTGTTGCGATGTTGGCTGACTTTAGGACCACTGATGGGCAAAGCTTCGCCTTCTTGATAACTGTGCCGTTCCCGATTTGTCCGTCAAAGACAACGTTCTCTGTTTCTGTTGGTAGCTCAAAGTGCAGGCGCGTTGAATCCAATCTCAGTTGCGTAAGCGCGACCCGCCGAGGTTTCTCCAATGGCATATCGAATATTAGGGCTCGATAATGGGCGCGCGATTGTACAACAAAGAAATATCGATCTTCGATTTGTACCGGATTAGCGTGTACGAAAAGCGATGCGGTACTCACTAGGAGTGAGACCTACCATTCGTTTAAATGTCCTTGAAAAGTGGCTTTGGTCATAAAAACCGGCATCCACGGCAATCTCGGTAAGAGGGTTGTCGGTCAGGGAAATCTCGCGGCAAGCAAACTCAATGCGAAGCTTACGTACATATTCTCCAATGGTGCAGCCGTAATGACGCTTGAACACACGGGCGAGATGAATCGGATCGATGCCGATAGATTTAGCGATGCTATCGAGTGTCAATGTATCGAAACAATTAGCTTTCAGGAATTCTTCAGCATGTTTGACCCAGCCTGGCGGTTTGCACAACGATACCTTTACAGCATGCCGCGAAGCCTCTGCTACGATTTCAAACATGAGGCCTTCCATTGCAAGAGAGGACGCTTCATCCATGCGGTGGAATTCATTGTATAACCTCATAGCGAGCCAGACTGATAAGCCTCCAGAGAATTGCGCCGAGTCATCTAATATACCTCGATGTTCCCGCAGCCGGTTTAGCCAGTCGCTCTCAATTTCGATTACAAAGCAACGTGATCCTGTGTCATGAAAATGATGTGCGTGTGTTTCTCCCGAGGGGCGCAGTATCAGCATCAACGGCTTCGCCTCACGGGTCTTTCTACCGTAAACTTCACTGAAAGCCCCTTCTCGAACAAGACAAAACTGCGCGAGTTCGTGGGAATGGCTGGGAACTATATCGCCCGGCCCATAGGCGATCTCCGATAATTGGAATCCCGTGACCTCTCGGGTTTTTAGTTTCTCGCCATACAAATGTCCCGGAAGAAGATTTTTCGCCATTCTTACACTCTCCTGAGGTCCTGTGTCAGCTCGCTTTGCTACTGCTGCGGCTATAGGGCAACATTCAGACACCGTTTACTCCATGTCGGTGATACTGCCCGCTAAAAAGTCGCAGAGCCCTGGATTATCACTATCGAGAGGTCTGTTCCGCTGTATATTATTGAAAATAAAGGTACGCCCGGCAGGACTCGAACCTGCGACCCCCTGCTTAGAAGGCAGGTGCTCTATCCGACTGAGCTACGGGCGCACAAATCGAGAGATCAAAACTACAAAGGCAAAAGTACAAAGGTAAAAGACTCCGTCACTTTTCCTTCGTACCTTTGCCTTTTAGTTTGTGGTCGGGGCGATTGGATTCGAACCAACGACCTCTCGGTCCCAAACCGAGCGCACTACCAGGCTGTGCTACGCCCCGATAAAAACAGGACCAATTCTAGTTGACGAAGGTTCGATGGTCAATGAGATCCTAAGTTCACTGGTTTCTAGTTTCTGGTTTCTAGTTTCTGGTTTCTGGTTTCTGGTAGCAGCGAGAATCACGAACTAAAACCAAAAACTAGAAACCAGAAACTA
>DASRIZ010000177.1:0-28296 GCA_035649735.1 Blastocatellia bacterium
GTCCAGACATGAAACCATCATGGGGGAAAGTAATTTCACCGTTGTTTCGTCCGATCACCGTATCCCCGGCTAGTTCGTAGACCTCGCCGGCCTGGCCGCCCTCCATAACCAGATGCAGGCGACCTATCGGAGCAGGTGGAGCGGGCTGCGACGAGATCACCATAGTCTTTCCAAACGTCATCGGCGCTCCGCAGCTTGCGCAAAACGCGCTCCCGACGCTGTTGGACTGCCCGCATTGAGTGCATAACGGCCCGGACATGGCTTGCCCGTGTGCCGTTGTCTGTTCCGGCGCGACGGTGGGACCTGTAGGGGGAATGCTGGGCTTTGGAACGGTTGCCGCCGGCGTGTGCGCTGCTTCCTTCTCGTGCACCGGTAACGCTGGCGTCGGGGCCGTGGGCTTTGGTGGAGCGGGCGGTTCGAGCGTACGTAGAGTCGGATCCTCCGACTCGCTTTGCCGTGGCTCCTCTACAAAGCGGTCCGCAACCACAGTCGGTGGCGCCGCCGGTAGCGGGTGCTTTGACGGTTCGATCGGTGGTTGAGCGACAACGGTCTTGTACCCGTGTTCCGCAGGCTGCGGTTCCGGGTTGGTCTTTAAGCCCTGGATTATCGGATTCGCCACCGCGTGTTGCTCCGGGACTGTTCTGAGGTCGGGTTGGATTTTAGCCGCCGGCGGTTGAGGCTGGGCCGCGGCCGGTTGGGTTAGCCTCTTGCCGCATTGCTGACAGAAAGACCAACCAGGCTCGTTCAATGTGCTGCACTCTGAACAGACGATACCTTGTTGCTCCACGGGTTGTGTAGCCTCCTCTTGTTGATGGCTGTCTGATTGAGGCGCGTTGTGCGGTCTCGATCCGACGGGTTGGGGTGAGGGTGGGGCCGAGGTGACTACCTCGAGCGAGGCCGCACACATGCGGCACGTAGACGAACCCGGTTTGTTTCCAGCTCCACAGTTTGGACAAGTAATCATTTCTTTAGATCTTGGCTTTATGGATATTCTTGGCTGATTCCCGCCGCACATTATACGCAAAGGCTATTTTAGTTGGAAACAGAAAAGCGATGGACTGTGGGAAGGTGGGCGGCGGCCAGAAGGGAGCATGGAGATCGAAGACGGAGGATGGAGGATCGAAGATGGAAGATGGAGTAGCAAATAGCAAATGGCAAATGGAAAGTGGAAATTGCGATAGACCTATCCCTACTTGTTCATACCAAATTCCGCCCGGATAAACTCCTTGACGCCTTCGCGGCCTCTAAGTCTCAACCAGGCGGGCCCTCCTTCTCGCTCTAAAGCTATCTCCAGATCGAAAAATGGGCAGCACCGCCTCTCGTAGGTTATGAACTCGGCGAGATCCTGTATGGTCGAGCCTTCGATCGAGAACCGGATTGCGTAACCATCCTCGAGCTCCCGGATCTCCTGCTTGGTGTTCTGCATTTTTTTGGCTAGCGCCAGATATCGCTGTCGTTGCTCAGTTGTCAATCCGGTGACGTTACACGCAAACGGCGACTCCCTGGTCACCCCATCCTTTTTGACATCCTGGTCCCGAGACTCCAGTTTCTTCATTTCGTCATTGCCTTGAATCGAGTTTGGGCTCGACGCAAAAATGCTAAAACTCAACAGTGACAGCGCCGCAAGAGCACGGAAGACCTTTAACTTTGTCATAACCTTCTCCCTTTATCCGGTCGGATCAGTTAATCGAGCTGCTCGAGGAAGCGACAGACCGGGTGCGAATCACCACATCCGCAAGCTCGGCCAATCCCGAGCAGGTCATCACGCATCTGCTGCAGCCCTCTTATCCTGTCTTCAATGTTGCTTATCTTGTCTTTCACAATCGAGCGTGCTTTCGCCGTGTTGTGCGGCCTGTTCTCGCTTAACTCCAGAAGGCTGGCGATCTCGATCAATGTGTACCCAAGCGCCTGCGATCGCTTGATGAACCGAATCCGCCGAACGGCATCCGCCGAATACGATCTGTACCCGGAAGCGAGACGTTGCGTTTTTTTCAGCAGCCCTCGGCGTTCATAGTAACGTACCGCCTGAACCGTCACTCCGGCTTGTTCGGCAAGTTGTCCGATTCGCATATGCGTTACCGTTTTTACAGTCTTCATACTGCACCCTATACCGCGGTATAGAGTCAAGCAGAATCTGTTTGCGCTCGTCAAAACCGTCCCGCATTCACGTCGCGAATGAATTGGACGAGTCCGGTGAAATAGACCTTCTGATCATCGTACATCGCCATATGGCTGCCGTTTGGGCAATAGAGGTATCGGCCCTTGCCCAGTGCTCCGGCCATCCACTCCATGTGTTTTGGGTCCATCGTGTCATGTTGGGCGCCTATCACCAACGTGGGCACCGTGATCTTACTCAGATCCGCGGTCCTGTCCCAACTCACCAGTTTACCGCTGGCGCCGAGCTCGCTGGGGCCCTGCATCAGCACGTAGACCGCCGGGTTCAGGCGCTTGAACGCGCGATTCACCGGATCGGGCCACTGTTCGGCTGGCATCCGCAGTATGTGATGGATGTAATGGTGCGGAATCAGCAACTCCATATACCGTGGCTTTTCGAATTCGCCCTTCGCCTCGATCTGCTTTATTTCGGCCAGCACCTTCTGATCCATCGCAGGCATCAGTACCTTCTGGGCATACTCGTTGTACGCTGGGATGCTCGCCATCATGTTCGAAATGACCAACCCGGCAAGATGCTGCTGGTACTTCAGCGCATATTCCATGGCAAGGATTCCGCCCCACGAGTGTCCGAGCAGATAGAAGTTCTCGCGATCCAGTTTCAGCGCCTGGCGCACCTGTTCAACCTCCTCAACGAAACGGGGGAGGTCCCACAGGGCCGGATCATTTGGCTGATCGCTAAACGCGGAGCCAAGCTGGTCATAGTAGTAGTACTCGATCTCAGCGGCGGGCAAGTAGCTATCGGACGCTTCGAAATACTCGTGTGTGGCGCCCGGCCCTCCGTGAAGAAGAAGAAGCTTTATCTTTGGATTGTTGCCAACCCGTTTAGTCCAAACATTGAAGGTTCCTTTTGGAGTGGTGATTGGAATCAGCTTCACGCCGCCGGTGGGAGCGTCGTCTCGTCCGGAGGAGTCCAAATACGCCGATGATGCAGGCTTGCTGGGCTCGGTATAGATCCTTTCGCAAGCAATAAGCGTAACCGCGATCATGATAACCAAACACATTCGTTTCACGGGCATTTCCTTCCTTTGTTTTTGGATCCTGGCTCTTGTAACTCGTCTTCTAGTCTGGTGGGGCAAACAACTTAAGCTCACCCTCATTCTCAGACAATCTGATCAGACCCTCGAATCTCATGCCGAGCTTTTCAAGAACCTTGATTGAACTATTGTTATCCGGCGCGGTGATAGCGACGATCCGACTTATTCCAAGGACGCCCTTTCCGTAAGTAACAACTGCGTCAGCCGCCTCAAAAGCGTAGCCTTTCGACCAGAAAGCGGGCAACAAGGCAAACCCAACATCGATATCCGCAAGCGCCTCTCGCTTGATCAATCCGCAAATCCCGATCGCGGAGCCGGTTTCTTTCAACTCAACCAGGTAAAGCCCGAAGCCAAACCGTTCATAGCTCGCGAGCGGACCTTCCCGAATGTACTGAATCGCATCCGCCGTTGTTCGCACTCCCTTGTCGCCGATGTTACGCAGAAACGACGGCTCGTTGAGCAGTTTGCAAATAAACTCGGCGTCATCGCTCGCCAATTGGCGAACGATCAACCGTTCTGTTTCAAGCACACGCAAGGACATTCCTTCCATCCGGGAACTCAAACAATCTTTTCGCCGCCCAATGCTTTTGCAAACGTGTCTGTTGGAAGCAAGCCCAGCTGACCAAACATGCCGATGAAGTCCCAGTGATTGTATGCCTCGGTTATCTTGCAATCAGCGATTCTGACGAAAACGCTGCCGGTTATTTCTATCGGAGTTCCTGTTTCGCGCGATTTTGCTCGCAAAGTGCAGATCGCTGAAATCCACTCTCCATCTTCCAGACTCTTATCAATCGTGATTACGAAATCGGTTAGTTGCCCACGTAGAGCCGAGTGAAATTGTTTGAATCCCTCGGGACCGATCAGGTCATTACCTCCCAAACCCCTGAGCTCGCCGTCGGGTATGAACAGTTCATCAATTGCCGCGGAATCCTGATCACCCCAAACCCGCTGAAACCAAGTCTCCAACACTCCCTTGCAGTTGCTCATAATTCCTCCATTGAAGGCTACTGACCACGGACTACGGACCAATGACGTTGATTCTCAAAGCTCTTGAAGTCAACTTCGAGTTTCCACTGTAGACGCGCCTTCTCACTCGCCGTCAGGTATTGCTTGCACTCGCCGGTCGGTTCACTAGCCCTTGCTAGATCTTTTGCGCATTGGCGCACCGCAATGAACTTTCGAGCATCCTCCCACAGACTCCCGCCGGACAGAAAAGCGTGATGAAGGCTCGTACGGGCCATCGTTTTGAGTTGGATGTATCCGAGCCCATGGTCCTCAGCGGCTTTCAGGTACTCACGCGTAATCTCCGACCGAGCGACACCTTCGTCGTCGGTCGCCAGCGCCACCGGAACTCCGTACTCCAGATATGTCCTGAGCGGATGCTGCTCCTTTTTGATCCCCAGAATTGTGTCGTTGCTCGTCAGGCAGATCTCGATCATCACGTTTCGGCGCGCCAATTCTTTTAGCAGCCCGTATGGATCATCCTCGTGCATGATGGCGACACCGTGACCGATCCGTTCCGCCTGTCCTTTCAGAACCGAGTCTCGGATGTGAAAAGATAATCCTTCCGGCGGGGCGACTCCGGCAGCGAGCTCGCCCGCGTGCAGGGTGATGTGAGCCTTCGGATAACGAGGCTTGAGGAAGTTAAGCATCTCCATTTGCACGCCGAAATTCTGCATCGAAAGAAACGAGTCTTCCGGCTGCACCAGGTTCAATGCGACGACTTTTGAATTGGGATCATTCGCCAGCGCGAACCCGGTAACCATCTGTGCGAATACAGGTCCGAGCGGCGCCCCCCGCGATACTTGAGCCACGTAACGAATCGTCACCGAGCATCCGGGATCGGCCTGCGGCGTCGCGCATTTGAGCAAGGTGTCCTTTTCAGCCTCGGCGTCTTGAAGCGCCTTGACCCCTGCGCTCACCGCATCGTCGCCGCCGCCGCTCTTGAGTTTGTTGAGCGTACCCTCAAAGTCACCGTTCCAGCCAACTTGCACTCCGATTCCGATAGACTTTCCACCATCCGGCGTCAGCATCAATTCAAGATAAGATACCCCACCTCTCGCCGCCCGAGACGAGACCTCGGCCAGCATTTGTCCGAAGCTCGCGCCACCGAATTTTCCAAACGTGTCAAAGAAATGATCGTGTCCGTTCTGGCCCGAATACTCCCAGTACCGCATCGACCACGCATCGATCAGTTGCCGATACAGAACAGGATTAGTAAGAGCCGCGCTCGCGGGCGGTTTACCGCCCGCTTGATCGCAGGGAGGTTGAGCGATCGCTAACGCGGTTTGATTAATGCACAGACCCTTGGCAGCCGCCCACTGAATGTATGACTCGGCATAGACGGCGCCTGAAAGATGACTGTGCAGATCGGCGCCCTTTGGCATCCTCTTAAGGAAAGCGAACATCTGGGGTGGCGACGTGCGTATCGATTCGAAATAGCGGGCTGTCTTTTGTTCCGATGTTCCATCCGCCTTGCTGCTGCCGGCTGTTTGAGCCTCAATAGTCAGAGCAGAACACAGAACCACCAGAAGTGCGGCGGCGGCACTTGCGAAAGTTGACCTTGATGAATCCAATCTGCGCACGATTCTTATCCTTTGGGGCTCGGCTTGTCGCTGCGGGTTTACGCCATCTCGCTCTAACCGCGCCATTTGTCCCGAAGGAACGCCAGCGCGGTTTCGACAAACCGAACAGTAGTCTCACCGCTTCCGGTGAGGTCGCCGAATATTGGACCGTGCCCACCGTTGGGAATTACCCAGAGATAAGCATTAGGTATCGCAGCGAACATTTCCATTGCCAGGTTAACCGGGTACAACGGATCACGATCACCATGGACAATCAGAGTTCGAGCCAGGATCGTCGCCAGGTGCGAAGGCGTGAAGTTCATGTCATCGTAGCTGTCCGCGAAGCTCCGAACCTGGCTCCATATCGCCAGGATCTGCTCATCGCCCTGCGTATGCCATTGACGCATTTGCCGCCATTCGGATTCTGTTCGATTCTCCGCGGTCATCTCGCGCATGATAGAGCGAGCCTGCTCTGGAAAAAACGGCGTTGCGCTAACAAGGATCATCGCATCAACTCGACTCGGCTGTTGTGTCGCCATATGAAGAAGCGTCTTGGCGCCCATGCTCATGCCAATTGCTTTGAAACGATCGATGCCGAGGTGATCCAACAGCGCGAATACATCGTAAGCCGATTGCCGAAATGTGAACGCCTTTGAGGGGTTCGTTGATCTCCCGTGTCCGCGCAGATCCGGCACAATCAGCTGGAACCCTTCTGGAGCCGTTTTGAAAATCAGATCCCAATTCGCGCCAACTCCGCCGCCACCGTGAAGAAGAACCAGTGGCTTGCCGTCACCGCGAATCTCGTAGTACATCTCGAAATCGTTGACGAGCGCAACCTGCCCTGGGGCCGATGGTTTGTCCATAGTGTCTCAGCTACATGGAGTCCTATCCAACGCCGAGTGGAGCCTGCAATTCTCAGCCTCTCCGGCCCTGGGAGTACTGTTCGATAAGCTTCTCAAGCCGCTTAAGTCTGGTTTCCTCCCTCTTGGCGCTCACCACGTACCAGAAAGCTTGTTTTCGGTACCAGGCCGGTTGCGCTTGAAAGAACTCCCAGGCCGCCTTGTTTTGTTTGAGGCGTTTTTCGTAAGCCGGAGGAAGCTCAGCGCTCCGTTGTTCATAGGCATAGATCCCGGACTTGTACTCTTTTCTCGCCTCGAATGCCTTGAGACCCGCAGGATGCATAAGCCCGTCCCGGGTCAGTTCCTCGACACGCTTGATATTTACCGAGCTCCAGATGCTGCCTTGCCTCCGAGGCGTAAAGCGGATTTGGTAACTGACGTCATCGATCGTCCTTCGTATCCCATCAATCCAACCAAAACAGAGAGCCTGATCGACGGACTCTGGCCAGGTGATGCTCGGTCTCCCCGAGGCTTTCTTGTAGAACCCTACGATCAGCTCCTTGGAGGACTCGCGATTCTTTTCAAGCCACTTGCGAAAATCTGCGGGAGTTTTGAAAAACTTTATCGCCATAGCAGCTTTGCCGAATCAGATCACGACCCAACCGAATTGATTTGGGCAATCATTTCCGAAGGAGCAATTCGATTCCTTTTTCCGAAACGTAATCGTTATTCTGATAGCGTCGATGACAATCTATACATGTTATTTTGGGTTTACTAGATCCCGGTTGGGAGAAAGTTATCTCTGCCCATTCCTTCGTGTCGTACATTTTGTATTCCCAGGACTCTTCGCTGTGATCCGGCCGGACCTTTCTCATGACCGTGATGATCTGCACGCTGTCCTCGGTCTTTCGCTCCTGTTTCTCTTTAACAATGATCGATCCGACAGGAAACAGCTTTTTCTCCGAGAATGTGTTTATGCCCTGTCTCGCAAGTTCATTGATGTAGTAGACCACTCCGGGATCGTAATGCGGGCCGTAGATCATTAGCGGAGGTGCGCACATGAATTTTGTCGACTCAACCATGTCGACAGGCTGCTTGTTGACGCGGAACATATTCCGGTAGTTCTTGATCTGGCCGAGCAAGCTTTCGGTTCTCATCGCTGCTCGTTCTTGACTGCTCTGGACTTGAGCGATGACCACCGAGGCGACACATACCAGGACTACGCAAGGCTTGAAGACTTTCATAGAGCCTCCTGATTTGCTTGGGCCGCTATTGTTGCGGCAAACGGGTCAGCTGTTGTGCGACAGCCTCCCAACGATCAATCCGTTTCACGTAAACGCGGGTATAGCGAAACACACTCTTGCTGCTCTGTCCACTGAAAGCCACCTGTAGCGTCGAGCGACCTGTGACTATCGCGCTATCACCAAAAACGCGCACGTTTATGTCGTCAAGGTTGAACCCTTCCATCTTGTAATCTGGCGAAGGTCTGATGTCGTCGATCTCCTTTGCCTTGTCTCTGATTTCGCCACGGCTGCTGGTCGCGACAAAATCATCGGCCAGGATGCGGCTGAGCGCTGCGACATCTTGTTTCATTACAGCATCGCTGTACTCGCGCTCCATTTTTCTAACAGCTTGTTCGGCGTCGTTTGTCGTGTTTCGTTGCGCCCACGCGACTGTCGGTTCAATCCACTCCTTGATTGGCTTATAGATAAAACCGTGTCTTAAGCCGGTGTTGAGTTCGACCTCTTTGTAATCGCCCAGACCTGTTGCGTCTGCGCGGTAGGCTTTGCACGAACCGGCAACGTCGCTCCGGTCGTAAATGGATAACACGTTGCCGTGCAAGTTCACCAAATTCAAAAAGCCTTCATCAGCGTCGCAGCCGGCGATGATCACGAAATTGACGCCAGGGTTTTTAAGATAAGTCGAGGCGAGCATTGCCATCCACGAACCTTGAGATGCACCTACAATCGTGATCTGTTCAGGCGGGACTCCTGCCTTAAGCAAATGTTTGACTTGGCCGGCGACAATCTTGCCATATTGTTCGACGCTGGTATTTTTCTTACGCTGCTCGCTGATGACCCTAAAACCCTTTCTCGCAAAGGTGTCGATTATTTCATCATACTGATAGACGCCGTATTGCGGATGAGTGGGTCTTCTATCTTGCTCGACAATCTTTCCGTGCAGGTAGAACAAATAACGTGCATTCTTATCAACTTTCAGCGGCACGGTCCTCAATGAATTTTGCCGGTGACTGGCATTCGCGCTTTGCTGTGCTAACCCTTGCGATAAGCTCAACAAGGTTATTATTGGAACCGCCAGCGATTTTGTTAAGAAACTCATGTTTACCCCTGGTTTAAAGAACGACCACTAGCCTCCGTTGAATCTAATTAATCTTGCGATTCGCTTTCCTATCGCGGTCCGGACACTTTGTTTGCCTCCGCGGCAGCCTGCTGCAACAATAATGCATGATCGGCTGGTATCTTAATCCTCGCTCCGGAGCTTAGCTTCAGCTCTGAGGGCAATCCCACCGGAGACCGGTTGTAGAGTTTCTCATAAATGACCAATCCCGCTAAATAAGATCCTGTCGCAGACGGGTGGAAACCATCCGCTGAGTACAATCCAATTGAAGGACTGACTCTCCATGCATTGAGCCACGCATCCCCGACGGGAAACACGATCCCGCCGACTGCTTCAGCAGCCAAGCGGTGTGACTCACTGACTCCTTTGAAATCCTGGATTCGGCTTCGCGAAGGCCACACCGAATACAACACCGGCTTCCCTCCGCTCTTTCGGATCTCGTCAGCAAATCGACGAGAGTACTCGAGCAGCGACCTGCGGCCGTCCTCGGATGCCGAAGGTCCCTGCTGCATCACTACGAAATCCCATCCGCCTTTCAATATTGCCTTACGAGCGTCCCCCTTGTTCCAGTGGTCCTCGAGACTGAAGTCGGGGAAGGCGATGGTTCTGCTCGAAAATCGCTGGCCCGTATTCTTCGCGAATGCTTCGATGATGGCCGGAAGGTCATTGGAATACGTCAAGCTATTACCGATAAACAAGACGCGCAAAGGTTTGGCGACTTGTGGCTCGATCGAAATTCCTGTGCAAATTAGCGGCGCGGTAAGAAGGAGGAGCACGGATAGTGCAACGAGCAGCCGAGTTGGATTTCTCGTTTGGAGTCGCGTCATCGGAACAGCAGCGATAGCGGCAGGCCTTTTCGGATTCGTCTACTAAGGCTGCGGACGTTCGGCGCGTCAGCTATCGCAAGCATCACCCAGCCGCCGCAGTGGGATACCCTGGCGATGGGATCACGCGCAGCGCTTCGGTTACCAGGTATCCGACGAATCCGGTGGGCCGATGTCTATGTCTTTCTCTGGCGACACATCGGTTACGCCGGGGATTGCTTTCAGTTTCTTTGCGACCGCGTCGCTGCCGGCGCCGGTGATGATCCCGATCTCCTCGTGCGCTTGATCGACCGAGAATCCCGCCTCCTTCACATCCTTCTTGATATCCTTCAGCGGCCGATCACCCGACGTTGTGATGTTCCATCTCTTACCCTTGGGCATAGCTTACCTCTGTCTGTCAGTAACCGCCGGGAGAGTTCCCGGCGATTACTAACTTATCACAATCGGGTTTCAGGGCGCCTGTACCAGGCCCGATCCGACTCGTGTTGCCGGGAACGGAAGGGCCTTGGCCGTCGCCTGCAGCTTTCTCCACAGGTTCATCCCTCGCAGACTGGGAGAGGTCTCCGCCCATAACGCCGCGCAGCCAGCAACGTGCGGCGTGGCCATGCTTGTACCGCTCTTGGTGCCGTACTTCGTCGGGCGTGGCACTGAAGAGAAGACATCGCGGCCCGGGCCGGCGATTTCGATCTTGCCGAAATTCGAAAACGACGAAGGCGTCAACCCGCGATCGAGCGAAGCCACCGACATAATCGTCGGCGAGTTGGCCGGCGCGCCGGTTGTTGAACCGGCGTTGCCAGCCGCGGCGATTATCAGCAGACCATTGTTTAGCGCGGCTAGTCCCGCGGCGGTGTATGCGGCTTGAATCGGCGATTGTCCGCCGAGAGACATCGAGATCACTTCGCATCGATTGGCTATAGCCCAGTTCATTCCAGCGATTACACTGCCGCCGACGCTCGAACCGGAATTTGCGAGAACCTTTCCGGCAAAGATCGCCGCTCGATAAGCAATGCCATAACGCGGGTTTATGCCGGGAGGCGTCTTTGTCCCGCAGGCGGTGCCGATGCAATGGGTGCCGTGGCTGTGGAGGTCCTGGACCGGCTGCCCCACAAAAGTCTGACTGGTAATCGGCCGCCCGGCGAAGTCCGGGTGCCCCAGATCCATACCGGTGTCGAGCACGGCCACCTTGATCCCCACTCCGCTGCGAACGCTTGGCGGGACCTTGCAAGCGATCAACCCCCACGTCGCTCCCAACGCCAGAGCTCCTTCGGGCTCTTCGCGCGGAATCACTACCAACTCAGTCAGGTCTTTCGCGATTGTCTCCGTAGCACGGAGAAACCCTCGCAGATACTCCCCAGGATTAACATCCTGCGAGAACACGAAGTACTCAGGCTCGATTACTTCAATGGGGCTGTCTGCGGCAATCTCTGCGTGCACGCTCATGTCGCGGGATTTGGCCGCGCCGCTGCCAAGAAGCGCGACTCCGACCTCGGGGAACATGACTGCGTCGGCGTCTCCGACGGATTCGAGCGTCGCGGCCTGGTTCTTATAATCTCGCGCATCGGCGACCCGCATACCCTTCGCTCCGAGAGCTTGCAAACCTGCTTCTGACGCGCCCTCCTTGAACGTGACCAGAAAACGGCCGGTTTCAAAACTGTCGTCGCCCCGTTCGAGCGCGGCCAACAGCAGCTCCTCAACCGAGGAAGAAGCGCTACTGGCAGCAGCAGCCGCTTTACTGGATGTGACCTTTCGTCCTTTTTTTGTTGCCATAACTTTCCTCCGATAATCTTTGTTCTGTAGGTTTCGGCGCTGCCAGCGAAAGCGACATAGCTCATGCTGACACGCCGCAAATATCTCGTTTCTTCAATGTATGTGCACGTACATTGAGTACTCCACTTTCCATATGACGAAATGGGGTACTCGAAATAGGCAGTTATATATTGTGTGGGGTTGGGATAGAAAATAGTCGGAATCTTCAACTAGCCTCAATCACAAACTCCGGAAGCGCGTCCTTCCAGTGCCGGAGCGGGGTGAGACCCAGCTTTTCCGAGACTAGACATCGCATCGCCGAGTTGTGCGGACGTGCAGCACGCTGCTTTAGCTCGGCCCGGGTAACTGGCTCAATTACTACCTCCGCGAGCCCCGCAAGATCCAGCACAATCCGTGCGAACTCATACCACGTAGTTGGCCCGGTCGATGTCACCTGATAAAGCGCGTGTGCGCCAAGCCCAATTATCTCTTCAATGCGGCCCGCCAGGTCAGGCGCATACGTCGGAATCGAAGTCTGATCGATCACGCCCTTAAGCGGACCGCCTTTGCGTGCGTACTCGATGACTCGGCTGCCGAAGTTCTTACCGCCTGCGCCGAATAGCCAGGACGTGCGCACTATGTAAAAACGCTCCGCTTCTTCACGCACCGCGTGCTCGCCCGCAAGTTTAGACTGGCCATATACGCTGGGCGAGTTGGCTTCGTCTTCCTGGGTGTAGAAGCCTTTCTTCGATCCATCAAACACGTAATCGGTGCTGACGTGAACGATGTCCGCGCCAATCTCGCGGCACGCGCGAGCCAGGAATCTTGGACCTGTCGCGTTCACCGCGTAAGCCCACTCCGGGTCAACCTCGCATCGATCGACGTCGGCCGTAGCGACACAGTTTATTAAGACATCGGGGCTTACGTTGATCACTGCTTCGCGCACAGCTACTTCATCCGTGATGTCCAGCTCGGCGTGGGGCAAAGCGGCGACAAACCAACCCGAACCCGCGAGGCGGGAACTCATCGAGCGCCCCAGCAGGCCGCCGGCTCCGGTTATCATTGCGGTCCGAGGTCCCGCCAACGTCGGCTCCGGGGAAGTGAGTGAGCTGACCTCAGGGTCGTGCGCGTGGTCGATATCAATCAGCGACGACTCGGCCTTTTCTAATCCCGACATCTTAGTGGTCCAATGCTACGCGAATCGGTTTTATCTTCGCCCGTAAGTCCGTTCGTAGTAATCGAGATACTCACCCGACCGGGTTCGACGGACCCACTCTTCGTTGTTCTGGTACCAGCGCACAGTCTTTTCCATGCCGCTCTCAAAAGTTTCTTTTGGGCGCCAGCCAAGCTCGCTCTCGATCTTTGCGGGATCGGTTGCGTAGCGGCGGTCGTGACCCGGGCGATCGGTCACAAACTTGATCAGCGTGTGAGACTTGGCCAGCAAGTCCAGAAGCGTATAAACGATCTCGAGATTGGCTTTCTCAGCTCGCGACCCAATGTTATAAACCTCACCGCTTTTCCCCGAGTGCAGGACGGCGTCAATTGCCCGGCAACAGTCTTCGACATAGAGCCAGTCGCGGACGTTGAGACCGTCGCCGTAAACCGGAAGAGGCTTGTCTTCTATCGCGTTGGTGATCATCAACGGAATAAGCTTTTCAGGAAACTGATATGGACCATAGTTGTTGGACGCGCGGGTCGTGACAACATCGAGTCCAAAAGTGACGTTAGCGGCGCGCACAAGGTGTTCGGCGGCAGCCTTTGACGCCGCATACGGGCTGTTTGGCTGCATCGGCGACGCTTCGGTGAAATAGCCTCCCTCGGAGCACGAGCCCATCACCTCGTCGGTTGAGATCTGGACAAAGCGCGAGACTCCAGCCTTTCTAGCGGCATCGAGCAGAGTCTGGGTCCCAAACACATTGGTGTGGATGAAATCAGCCGCGTTTTCAATAGACCGGTCGACGTGAGATTCGGCGGCGAAGTTCAACACCACGTCAGCGCCTGCGATGGCCTGTTCCACTGCATCACGGTCACAAATGTCGCCGCGGATGAACGCGTAATTGGAGCTGGCTTCGACATCGCGAAGATTGTCGAGGTTGCCGGCGTAAGAGAGCTTATCGAAGTTCACCAGCTTATAATCGGGGTACGTCGAGAGCAGGTGACGAATAAAGTTTGATCCGATGAATCCGGCGCCGCCGGTGATGAACAGTCGCATCGATTACCTCGCTATAGAAGAATGCGAATTGTAGGCGCGCGGTTCCGCTTTATCAACTTATGGTTGTGTTAAATTATGCCGATGAGCCGGTCAGAAGACGTCGACGCCTTCATCAACACATTGCCCGACCCTCCCGCCGCGCAAGTGTTCCTGAGCCGACTCGAAGCCCTCGACCCCGCCCTCCTCAATCAATGCAAGCAGAATCCGTTGCTATTGTCCCGGATGTTGACGCTTGCCGGTCACAGCCCGTTCCTCGCTGAAACGCTTCTTCGTCATCCGGAGAACATCGCGTGGCTGAAGGCCGAGACCGAACGCGGATTCGATCGTTCAAAAACGACCGAGCAGTTGTCCGAAGAGCTTGCACGATTCGTAACACGGATGATTGACGCCGACGATCCAACGCGATTGGTGCGCTTCAAGCGTCGAGAACTGCTGCGAATCTATCTGCGCGATTGCCTCCGCGTTGCCACCTTATCGGAGATCACCGAAGAGCTTTCAAACCTGGCCGACGTGATCCTGGACTATGCTCTCGCTCGAGCTAATCAGGAAGCGATCAACCGTCACGGCTCACCCCTTGCGCACGATGAGCGAGGACGCATCGAAAAAGCAGAATTTGCAATCGTTGCGCTTGGAAAGCTCGGATGCCGAGAGCTCAACTATGCTTCGGACATCGACCTGCTTTTTCTGTTTTCTGGAAATGGAGAAACGTCGGGTGATGGGCGGAATCGCAATTCGGTTATCACCAACATAGAGTTTTTTTCAGCGGTCGCTGAGAGCGTGGTTAAGATGATCGGGCGCAGCGCGGGAGAGGGCGCGGTTTATCGAATCGATCTGCGGCTGAGACCTTACGGGCGCGACGGAGAGGTTGTTTCCGAGATCGAACGCGCGGCGGACTATTATCGCCACCGCGCGCACAACTGGGAGCGGCAAGCTCTCATTCGCGCGCGGGCGGCTGCAGGCAGTGAACGCGTTGTGACGCGATTTATGGATATGGTGCGCGACGTTATCTTTAGTCGCGATGCGTTGCCCGACACGCTCGATGGAGTGCGCCGAGCAAAAGAGAAGATTGACCGCAAAGAAGCTGCGCGCATGCGCGGCTTCAACGTAAAGCTTGGCCCTGGAGGCATTCGAGAAATCGAGTTTATTGCTCAAGCCCTTCAGCTCAAGCACGGGGGCCGCGAGCCGTGGGTGCGGTCAGCCCAAACGCTGATAGTGCTCGCGCGACTTGCGGAGAAGCAGTATTTGACCGAACCCGAGCGCGCGAGGCTTTCGGCCGCGTATACCTTCCTACGAACCGTCGAGCATCGTCTTCAGATGGAACACGGCGCTCAAACCCACACCTTGCCCGCTGCGCCGGCGAAATTGGAGCTGCTCGCGCGCCGCTGCGGGTACCAACACTCGAACGATGCGGCGGGTTCTTTTGTTGGCGACCTTGAGAAACACACCGCTGCGGTCCACGCGGTTTATGACCGAGTATTCCTTCAAAGTGCGTCGCAACCTCCGGTCGAGGCTACTCGCGCGAGTCAACCAGCGAACGGCGTTGATGATGAGACCGTGCGGCTCATCAACCAGGCCGCCTCGCGATTGATGAAGGTTACCGAGACGGATGCCGATACAGTAGAGCGGGTGCTCACGACCTCGCTACCGCCTTCGATAAATGCATTGAGGGCCCTGCGACACCTGACCGCCTGGGCCGAATCGTTGGCGACTCATAACGAAGAACAGATTCACACCCTGGCTGTTCAAACCGGTGATTGGGCAATCCTGATCGAGCGGTTGGTTCTGGTGCTCAGCAGCCAGTACCTCGCACATCTGTTAGTTTCGCGTCCCCTGCTGGCAAGCTCTCTAACCGAAGATACCGCTGCGCGGAGCGTCGCGGATTTTATACGGGTGTTGCGCGACGCAGTGAACAATGAACGAGATGTGTCGTCGAAGACAGACGCTTTGCGACGGGCGTGGTATCGACTCGTTGTGGAGATAGGGTATCGGGATATGGAGTCCGTAGTCCGTAGTCCCAATATAGGACATATACGACCTATAGGACCTATATTCGGACCGCTACAGACCACGGACTACGGAATACGGACTAGCCGTCTTCGCGAGATAAACCGTACACAGACCGCGCTCGCCGAGGCCGCGCTGCAGATCGCTTGCGAGATCGCCCTCGAATCTCTGGGCATAAGAAAAGTGCAACCAACCCAGTTGCCGTTCGCGATCCTTGGGCTCGGCAGACTGGGGCACGCGGGAATGGACTACGGATCGGATCTCGATCTTCTGGTACTATTCGACGACTCTCAGACGTGGCCACCCTCGATTCTTGCCGGCTCGGACGGGATCACCGTGGCGGGCTGGAATACGCCGCACGAGTTTTATGCCAAATTCACCGCGCAGATCGTTCGCGTGCTGTCATCGATCACCCGCGAGGGCCTGCTCTATCGGAGCGACCTTCGTCTCAGACCGGAAGGGAAGAGCGGTCCGGTGGCACTTGGACTGAGTGGACTCATTTCCTATATCTCAGATCGAGCGTCGGCGTGGGAGCACTCGGCATATCTCAAAGCTCGCGAGGTAGCCGGTGATCTCCATTTTGGAGAACGCGCGCGGATTGCCATCTGCGAAGCCAGTTTTGACGCCGCCGCCCGCAACGAGTCGCTCCGAGACGAGCTGCGCGATATGCGCGCTCGACAAGTGAAAGAGAAAGTGCCGGGCGCTCGGAAGGATATCAAGTGGGGTTCAGGTGGCATGAGCGATGTTTACTTTGTAACGCGCTATCTGCAGCTTCGCGATCGAATTTCTTTTCCTACCGAGCGAGGCACGTCGGATCTAATAGTTCATTTGAGCGAGTCAGGCGCGCTGGACCCGGCAGATGGACGGCTTCTGTTCGAGGGATACGGTTTTTTGAGAAGACTCGATCATTGGATGCGGCTGCTTCTGGAGCGCCCGAGCCCGGTGCTTCCAGCTTCATCGGTAGCGTTGCGAGATATTACGCGAGCACTGGGCTTGTCTTCAGTTGATGAGTTTGAGAGAGAGTATTTCCTGCACACCTCCGCCATTCGCGAAGTCTACGAGCGGGTGTTTTCTTGAATGCGACCTGCTTTCTGCCTACTGCCTACTGCCTTCTGCTTTCTGCCTTCTGCTTTCTGCCTACTGCTTTCTGCCTACTGCTTTCTGCCTTCTGCTTTCTGCCTTCTGCCTACTGCCTTCTGCCTACTGCTTTCTGCCTACTGCTTTCTGCCTACTGCTTTCTGACTGAGCAGGTCTAGTGCCGCGCGCTCGACGTCTTCAACCTGCACTCGAGTCATGCAACGGTGATCGATCGGGCATTCTCGGAGCATACAGGGAGAACACTCGACGTCGTGGCGCACGACTGCAGCGCGTCGCGACAGAGGACGGGTTGAAATGTGCTCGGTCGGACCAAACACGACGACGGTGGGAATGCCGAGCGCCGCTGCCACATGAGACGTTCCAGTATCATTTGAGATAACGAGGCTGGCGAACGCGAGCACGCCCTTTAGTTCTGCGATTGAAGTCTCTCCGGCAATCACCGCCGCGCGATTGCGCATCTGCCGCGATACCTGTTCTGCGATCGGTTTATCACCCGCGGTTCCTACGATGACGGTTTGAAGCCCCTGAACCTCGTTTAATCGGTCGGCGGTTTTCGCAAACCGTTCCGCAGGCCATCGCTTTGCGGTGCTGTTGGTTGCGCTCGGGTTTATTACCACGATGCCGCTGTGACCGGAACCCGCGGCGATGTCGAATCGTTCCAGCAGCGATCTCGCCTTCCGGCTCTGCTCTTCGCTCACCGTGAGTTGAGGCTCGGCATCAAAGTCGACACTGCTCTCGCCGCTGATCCCGGTTTCGATGTGTGCGGCGATGTTCAGGTAGTAGCGTACTTGATGTAGCGTTTTGTAGTCGGGCTCGAAGGGTATTATTTGATCGAGCAAGAGCCGACGGGCATCGGTCGCGTAGCCGGCAATCTTTTTGACGCTTCCCGCGCGAGCAGCCAATGCCGTCCCAAACGAGTTTGTAAGCAGCACCACCAGGTCGAATCCTTCTCGCCGAATGCTGCCTGCCTCGCTGAATACCCGGGCGGCGCCAAAGAATCCTTTTGCGTTTTCAAGAGGGATCAGATTGTCAGCGAGTCGTTCGCCGTCAAAGAGGCCGTGGACCCAGGATCTCGCCGCGATGGTCAGATGTGAGTCGGCGAAGATGCGTCGGAGCTCTCGAAGCGCCGGGAGGGCCATCACGGCGTCCCCGACCCAATTCGGTGCGCGAATCAATATAGTCCGTAGTCCCTGGTCCATCATTGTCCGTAGTCCGTGGTCCGTAGTCCGTGGTCCGTAGTCCGTGGTCCGTAGTCCGTAGTCCGTAGTTGGCGGCTCTTCGTAATTCGACAGTCCGGGGGAGGGGTGTTGCAAAGAGAATAGGAGTAGGTACTACGGACTACGGACCACGGACCACGGACTACGGACCAACCTGGCTGTAGTCGGTCAAGACCGACTTGTCGCCTAAGATCGCGCCGTTTATTTCGACTGCGCGACCAATATGGCAGCCCTTACCGATTACGGCGTCTTTAACGATCGAACCGGCCCCGATTCGCGTGCCGCCGCGCACTACCGAGTTCTCGATTCGCGCGCGTTCCTCGATGTAACAGTTCCGACTCACGACTGAGTTGATGATCTGCGCTCCTGCCTTTAGGGTGCAGCTCGGATCAACTGCAGAAGGCGCCTGAATCTCGGCGGTTGGATCGAACTTCTCCCCTGGCTGAGAGGAGGTCGGTTCTAGCAACTTCACGCGGCCGGCAATCACATCAAGGTTTGCCTGGAGATAACTTGAAGCCGTCCCGATGTCACGCCAGTAGCCTCGCCATATGTAAGCGAAGAAAGGCTCCTTCCGCTCGAGCAGCTGAGGGAATACTCCGTATTCAAACATGAACGGTTCGCCTTCAGGAACGTAGTCGAGCACCCGCGGTTCCAGGATGTAAATCCCGGCGTTGATCGTGTTGCAGGTTACTTCCTCCGGTTTGGGTTTTTCGAGAAAGCGGCGAACGCGCCCCTCGTCGTCGGTTTCAACCAGACCGTAGGCAGTTGGGTTGGGAACCGGCGCAAGCACAATAGTCGCCGCAGCCTGATGTTCGCGATGGAAGCGAATCACCTCGTTCATGTCGATATCGGTCAGCACATCGCCGTTAAAGACTACGGTTGTCTCGCTTATCATACTCGCGGCGTTGCGATATGCGCCCGCTGTTCCGAGCGGCGACGCTTCGACCGCATAGCTGACGCGGACATTGAAATCGGTGCCATCGCCGAGTTTGTCCTCGATCTTCTGAGGCTGGTATGAAAGAGACAAGATCACATTTCGCACGTCCGCCCGCTTTAGTAGTTCGAGCTGATAGAGCAAGAACGGTTGGTTGGCGATCGGAACAATCGGTTTGGGGGTATGCATCGTGAGCGGCCGGAGGCGAGTCCCTTTGCCTCCCGCCAGTATTAGTGCCTGCATCTGAGACCACTGCTCCTAATGAATTGTGTGTGGCGGCTCAATAGTCCTCGAAGTCTATCATCGGCCTGCTTCATCTGACAAACTTCTGCGACTCGAGTCTACGAACTCTCTGGAGGTAGCGTAGACTGTCCAGTCTGCGTTCGTGTTGGCGGGTTTGATGTCTGGGCGCAGACTGGACAGTCTACGCTACCGTCTTGGCGGTACTTTGCGCTAAACGAGACCTTAAATGGTAGAATTCCCCACTGACCCGCTGTGAGATTCATTGAATTAAAGGACACATCCATGACTGATGCATTCATACTATCGGGCGCACGGACGCCGGTTGGAAAACTACTTGGCGTTTTAAAGGATTTTAGCGCGGTTGACCTGGGAGTGATCGCGGCGCGGGCCGCAATCGAACGGGCAGGAATCGATCCAAACCTGGTAGACGAGGTCATAATGGGCAATGTGGTCCAGGCCGGCAACGGCCAAAACCCCGCCCGCCAGGTTGCGCTGCACGCGGGCATTCCTGACAGAGTCGCCGCACTCACCATAAACAAAGTATGCGGGTCGGGGCTGAAGTCCGTAATGCTTGCCGCAAATGGCATCAAGCTTGGCGAGATCGACGTTGCGGTCGCAGGCGGAATGGAGTCGATGACTGCTGCCCCTTACCTCTTGAAAAACGCGCGGCAAGGTTATCGGCTTGGCAACGGCGAGTTGATCGACTCGATGATTCACGACGGCCTATGGTGCGCCTTTGACAATTGGCATATGGGCTGCACCGGCGAAGTTGTAGCCGAGCGCTATAACGTCACCCGGGAAGAACAGGACCAGTACGCGCTTGAGTCGCATCGCAAAGCGGTAGCGGCAATGAAGGATGGCCGCTTCGACCAGGAGATTGTTCCGATCGAGATACCCCAGAAAAAAGGCCCGGCTCTGGTCATTCGCGCGGATGAAGGTCCTCGCGAGGACACATCGCTGGAAGCGCTCGCCAGGCTCAAGCCCGCCTTCAAAGAAGGCGGAACCGTCACCGCTGGAAACGCGCCCGGCGTGAATGATGGCGCTGCCGCGGTCGTGGTTGCGTCTGCTGAGGTTGCGCGAAGACTCGGGCGCAAGCCGCTTGCTCGAATCGTCGCGCAAGCAACGAGTGGTGTTGAGCCTAAGATGGTTATGATGGCTCCGGTGACCGCAATCCAGAAGACACTGGAGCGCGCGGGATGGGATCTGTCGGACGTCGATCTGATCGAGCTGAACGAGGCATTTTCGGTTCAGGCCGTCGCCATTACACGCGAGCTCGGCATCGATCCCACAAGGTTGAACGTCAATGGGGGAGCGGTCGCGCTTGGCCACCCGATTGGCGCGAGCGGCGCGCGATTGCTGGTGACAATCCTCTTCGAGATGCAGCGCCGCGACGCGAAACGAGGTCTTGTTGCATTGTGTCTTGGGGGCGGGAACGCAGTCGCGATGGCGATCGAGAGATAGCTAATAGGAGAAGAAGATGCGGATGAGAACAATCCTGTCGTTGACCCTGCTGCTAGTAATCAGTGTCGCGCTCGCGCCGCTTGGAACGCCGGGCAGTGCGATGAAGGCCATTCCACCGAACCCGCTTTCAGCCGGACAGTTCCCGGTGGGCGTGACGACGACGGTGTTCATTGATACAAAACGCACCGACAACTTCACCAAACGACCTCGAACGCTGGTCACCGAGATCTGGTATCCCGCGGCTAACGAAGCGCGACGAATGCCGAAAAACAAATACTCGGACTTTATCCCCGGCGGAGTAACTCCGGAGATCGACGACTTGATCACCCGAACCTACAGGATGAACGCGGCGCAGATTGACAAGACTTACTGGAACGAGGCGCATCGCGACGCCCCGGTGCGCAAAGGACGATTTCCGGTGGTGATTTTCTCGCACGGGAATGGAGGGTCTAGGAATCAAAACACGTTCTGGTGCGACTATCTTGCAAGCCACGGCTACATCATCGTCTCGGCTGATCACACCGGCAACGCGAGGTGGACCATAATAGACGGCAAACCAGTCCCGATGCAGGGCGCGGAACGGGCCAACTCCGCGAAGGATCGCCCGCTCGATGTGAGCTTCTTGCTTGATCAAATGATTAGTTGGGACAAAGGAGCAGATAAGCGTTTCAAAGGACGCATTGATACTGAACGTGCGGCGGTCACTGGGATGTCGTTCGGTTCATTCACCGCGCACTGGGCATCGGATCAAGACCCGCGATTCAAAGCGATAATAGCGATGTCCGGAGCACCCGCCTCACACACAAATCTCAGCGTGCCATCGTTGCGCATGCTGGGGACTGAGGATCGAACAATCGGGGTTCCAGGAAACAATGCCATTCGCGACAACCACGCGAAACACACCGGACCGTCTTATTTGCTCGAACTCAAAGACGGTGGACACTACTCATTCACCGATATGTTCAAGATCAACAAGAGTTTTGGTGACGGCGTGGGGGCAGGGAAGCGTCGAGACACGAACGAGGCGTTCGAGTTCACGCCAATGGAGACTACCTACAAAATCATCAACTCTTACAGCGTGGCTTTTTTGGGCTACTACCTGAAAGGCGAAAAGGAATACGCGAGCTTTCTCCGAGCGAATCCCTGGCCCGAGGTAATGAAGTGGGATGTGACCGGCGTCGGCCCTCGCGAAGTACAATAATTTGACCCTCATTTGGAGTGCGCCGCCCTCCTTCGCATTCGGCGACATAAGCAAGCGTGGCGGCGCTTTTGTAGTGTGTGGTGCGAGCCTGGAAAACTCTTGAGCGTAGCTGGTCGCGAGGGATAAAGCTCCGGCTTGCAGGTGAGTGAAACCTAGCGGCCGGCCGCGAACCGAGACGCTCAAGAGTTTTCCCGAGCCCTTACACCACACTACGAAAGCGCCGCCACACATGCGTATGTCGCCGAATGCGAAAGAGGGCGTGTCTCCAAATGACGGGTCAAATGCGCAAAGGACGGCGCGAACGCTACGGCTTGTCGCTGTTGAAAATAATGCTTTTGCAAGTCACCCCGCCTTCCGCCTTTTGAAACTCTGAAACGTCAATTGCTTTCACGTTGAATCCTCGCGCTTCGACCAGCGCGACTGTTTGGGGAAACGAACTCGGGACAATTACAACATCTCGAATCGACAACACGTTTGCAGCTCCTGGCTCCGATGTCGGGACATCGATCAGCTCAAATCCTGCCAACGGGATCACATCTACCAGCTCCTGATTCACTAAAACCGAATTCTCGCCCAGATAGCAGCATGCGCTTTTAAGGTGCAGGCACCGTTTAACATCAACGGCAATCACCTCGTAGCCGTAAGGCGTCAACGCGGATCGCAACTGAGTAACGCCATCGGGGTTCGTGCGTTTCGACGCGCCGACAAAGACTCGCCGTCCGATCCGCATCACATCCCCGCCATCGAGCGTTGCGGGTGGATCCATGAACTGTAACGGTCGATAAGCGGATAGAGCTCGGCCGAGGCTTTCGGTCTCCGGCCGGCGGCTCGCTGCGCCCATTACTGGAATTACCGCGACTTCATCGACGACGATGGCGGCGTCTTCAACAAACACAGCGTCGGGCAGATCAGGCTCCGCCGCGAGGGACACGACCCGCGCGCCGAGTGCGCGCAGGCATTCTTCGTAAGCCTCGTGCTGGGCTATCGCCTTCTCGACGTCGATCGGCTTCTTGGCGTGAAAGGTCAGCTCGCATTGATTGATACTCGGGCTGACCTGACGTGTGATTGCGGTTAGCATCGGCCGGTCCGTTCTAGTCCTTACACGCAGGTGAATCCGAAGCTTTTCCCTGAAGCAACGACGCCGCAACGCAAGCCCAGCGAGCCGCAAGCTGCGAGCTTGCCGAGTTCGTCTCGTGATAGTGATCGGGAACGCCTTTGCTCTTACACGGATCTTGCGCCTGACGAAGCCCGCGCGCGGGGTCGGGTGTCGGCGAATGAAAATCATAGCCCGGCACGATGTAGCCAAACTCATCCGGGCACAGACCAAATATAAACTTGTATTTTCCGCTCATGCGATCGCGTATGCCCGGCTCCATGGGACGTTTTGTATCCGCTTCCGCGCAGTCGCTGCGCCTGTGCTGGTCGACTCCGTAGTAGATCTCCGGAAACAACTCTCCCGGCGTCGTGATGATTTGTGCGTCGCCGATTGTAATCGCGTAGACCGTCGTCTCTAGTTCAGGACGTTCGCCTGCGCGTGGTAGCTGGATCGTATCAAGCACGCCCCTGCTTGCCAGTAACAGGTAGCCTGCGTTGTCCATCGGCGCCCGTAGCGTCGCTTTCTTCAAATCGAGACTCGCTCCCGTGCTCCACTGGGAACGTCCTAACGCGTCAACTACTGCCTTTGCCACATCGCGGCCGATTGCTTCAGTCCGCTCAAAAGTGTATTCGGGACGATTGCTGTTGGGCTTTAACGGGAACACTTTGCCGTCGAATCGACTGCGGTCATCGGCCTTGTTGTTCGAATCTCCGATTATCTCGACCGCGCCAAGCGCGCCGCTGATGTAGATTGCCAAGCCGCCGTACTTCGCTTCGATCGTCTCACGCACTGCGTGAGGAAAGTCTGATGTGATAAGCGTGTTTGCGCTTTCCATGGACTCCGGGTGAGTGGCCCAGTTGATGAGGGTTGCGATGACCTTACCCGGTCTGCTGCGAGAGCCGGCAAAGAACTGCATAACACCTAGTTCCTGATCAAAGAAAGCCGGCGGTCTCCCACGCGTGCGCGTTTGCATCCCGCTTATGGAGGGAGACGTTAGCGGGTCGGTGCGACCGAGCTTCATAATCGCGGGCACGGTCGCGGCAGCCGCTTTGTTGATTGCCTTTGCGATTTGCCGATCGACGAAACGAAGATATTTAGGGTACTTCCCGTCGTTCAGTGCGCCGGGACCCCACGCGCCGATCGTATCGGGTGCTTCGTGGTTGTGGGTGCTTGCGATCAGGATTTCGCTTACCCCAAGCTTTGGGTCGACCAGCTTCTTTATTTCGGCGAGCCCGTAGTAGTTTGCTTTCGAGTAGTAGCCGATAACATCTATTGAGACAATAGCAATCCGAAGCGCTCCATATTCAAGCACGATCGCTCGCGCCCATAAATCATCATGTTTGCCCGTCGCCAGCCGGTTGTTGCCAAAGCCTGCGAGAAAAACTCCATCGTACTTCCCCTTTGAACTTTGATCGAGCGCATCGTTGCCGGGGTCATCTTCAAATGGTTCACCGGTGTCCCAACGGCCGTTATGATTCGCATCGCTAAACTTCTCGCCCCAAACTCCTGAATCGGTTATCGTCCCATCCCATTCATTCCCGGGTCCAAAGGGCGTGATTGACGTTGCCGCGACTCCGACTTTCAAGCCGCGATTCGCGAGTCGCGCCAAAGGGGCGCCCGGGCTGAGCTGAATGAGCAATAAGACGCAAGCTAGTGTCAACAATAGGGGTTTTGACATTATTCCTCCGCAACCTTCTACCAGCCGGCGTTTGACCGTGCAAAGGGGTGTTGGGGTTACTCGTTCGCCAAACAAAAGCTCCGATCCCCTCGGTTGTACCAGCGGTTTGGGGAAGCGCGCACATCATAGCTTTTGTCGCTTATGGCCTCAAGGCGGGCGGCGTTTCAGGCTCTCCTGCATCGATTCCACGCGAGCCGACGCAGCGGAAATCAACTTGACATTCCGGCCCGAAAAACTAATCATATCGGCGTCAACCAAGCTTCCTGGCTTCAAATTCATTGTGCGTTTATAGGTTCTGAAAGGCGTGCCGGAACGTCTTTAAGGCGGTGATCGTCATAGCTCGTTTTTATTCGCACGACTGTGGCCAGGTATCTGTGGTTTGCGTGTCCCGTGCGATCATTGGCCGAATCAGCTTGGGTCTTGGGCCCACACACTCCGTTAGACCGGAGCACAGATTAAGAAAAAACCCCGCTCACAGGAATTGAAAGGAGACAAGCATGCACAATAAGTTGAAACTCCTACTGCTAGCAGTTGCGCTGTTTACATTAGCGGTAAGGACGACTATCCCAGTGCTGGCGCAGAACCCAACTGGGTCGATTAAGGGCACTGTTACTGATCAACAAGGCGCCGTAATTCAAAACGCCACGATCACGGTTACCAACAAGGCGACGGGCGTCGTCAGGACAGCCAACTCCGGCGCGGATGGCGTCTATCTTGTTAGTACACTTTTACCTGGCGACTATGAGGTAAAGATCGAGGCTCCGAACTTTGCGACTCAGGTAAGCACGCTCACTGTACAAGTGGGCAATACCACGACTGGCGACGCATCTCTTCGCGCCGGCAGCAAGGGCGAAGTGGTAGATGTGGTAGCCGAGGCGCCGATCATCGATAAACAGAACTTCAAGATAGACGGCGTCGTCACCCGGCAAAAAATCGAGGCGCTGCCGTTAAACGGACGAAACTTTCTGCAACTGGCATTGCTCGAGCCGGGTGTCTCGGTTTCTGCGAGCGACGTCGGCAACGCGAATAATCTATTCAATGTCTCGATCGGCGGCGCGTCGGCGGCATTGACCAGGATCACGGTAGACGGCGGAAGCATATTGGATCCAGTCACGGGCGGAGCAGCACAGAACTTCTCCACCGAGACCATCCAAGAGTTTCAGATATCGACGTTCAGCTTCGATCTCTCAACCGGGGTTACCTCGGTGGGAGCAGTGAACATCGTCTCCCGAACCGGGGGCAACGATCTGCATGGCAGCGCGTTTCTTTATTTCCGCGACCACAGCATCTCGGCGCTTCCGACCTTTGTGCGGCCCAACAGGAACTTCGATCCTGACTTCCGTCGATATCAGTACGGCGGCGCCGTTGGCGGGCCAATCAAAAAGGACAAGGCGTTCTTCTTTGGCAACATCGAGAAGTTACACCAGCGATCTGTGCTGACGTTCTTTAACACCGGCGCGCCGGTCTTCGACCAGTTCACCTCGACATTCAGTTCTCCTTATGACGGGTTGCTGGTGAATGTGCGAACCGACGTCAAGCTAAACGACAAGCACAATATGTTTGTCCGCTATAGCCTTGACGATAACGAAGCGTTCGCCCCGGTTGGATCAAACCGGTTGCCTTCGAACTGGCGAGCCAACAGCAACAACGACCACAACATCCAGGGCGGGCTTACAACGATTTTCAAGACGAACCTGGTGAACGATGTTCGGTTTAATTACCAGCGCATCAACAACATCAGCGATCCGCCAACTGCCGCCGATTGTCCTTCGACATTTATCGGCTGTCTTAATGCCGGTGGAGCGCAGATCAATATCGGCGGTCTGGGCAGCAACACGATGGGCAATCACGACCAGGCCCCTCAAGCGCGCCACCTTGATCGCTATCAGACCCGCGATGATATGAACTGGCAGAAGGGCAGTCACCGGGTTCGTTTCGGGTTTGAGTGGGAGCATAACTACGGCACTGGCTTGTGGGATTTCTTCGATCCCGCTCTGATCGTGCTCCACGACCCGCGCAGCGTGGAATCGACAAACGTGGCGTTCGCGGCATCGATCAATGCGGCGCCGTTGCCTCCGGCTCTGAAACCGGTGTTGATCGCTGCGTTCAACATACCGCTTCCCGCCTCGCTGCGAACCGGGTCGACTATCCCAATCACTCTGGATGACATTCTCCAGCTTCCCTTTATCGCCGGCGCAGTCGGCGTTGGTGATCCGGTACAACCGCCGCCTTTCCGGACAAGCATTGCGAGGCAGAGCAACCGATATCGCGGTTACGCGCAAGATTCGTGGCTTGTGAAACCGGGCTTCACTTTCTCGTATGGCGCTTCGTATCAGTACGAAACCAACCTGGCTAATCACGATCTGACCCGCCCCGAACTCCTGAGACCGATTGTTGGCGAGCTCGGCAACGCTCCGAAGGACAAAAACAACATTGCGCCTTCGCTGGGCTTTGCGTGGGACGTCAAGAACGACGGCAAAACAGTAATTCGAGGCGGCGCCGGGATCTACTACGACACGGTGTTGTTTGTCACCCGGCTGCTTGAGCGTCCGCTGCTTGGACCAGCGGGAGACGGACGGCTATCGGTGCCCACCGCGTTCTTTGTAAATCCGTTCCAATTCGCGACCATTCCACCCGGGCTTGGAGCTTTGTCGGTGATCGGTAACATCATCAACCCGCCGGTGGGCGCATCGCTGAACTTCCTGAACAATGCACCGGGGATCGGGGCCGGCACGCTTCCGACCAAGTTCACCGGAGCCAACGCGTTAGCAGCGTTCAACTCGCAGGTTCCTGTCCTTCAGTCGCAACTGGCCGCGGGCGCCGCACAGGGCTTTAGCAGCGTTCAATATGTGAAATCGGCAGCGCTGCCGGGGACGCTATTAGATCCGAATCTGGAAGCACCCTACTCCGAGCAATTCACGATCGGGTTCCAGCGCCAGCTTCCGTCGAACATGGCGATTTCAGCCGATTTTGTGATGCGCAAACGAGTCAACGAAATCAGCGGCGCAACCGGCGTCGGTTCTGCGATCGATCTCAATCACTTTAACCGGATAGCTGCCAAAGGCGGACCGGTTCTTCCCAAGTGCACCGCTGCTCAGGCGGGTAATCCAACCGCCATTTGTTCGAATGGCGGAATCCCGGTTATCCAGAGCATCGCGCGCAGCAGCTACAAAGCGTTGTTGATGAAGCTGGATAAGCGCTTCTCGAATCGCTATCAGTTCACGGCATCGTATGCGCTGTCGAGCTCGAGAGGCTTCTTCCTGCGAGGCGGCCTTCCCGAGGACCAGGATGACTGGTTCGCGAATCCGGGTCCCCAGGATAACGACTCGCGTCATCGCTTCACCTTTAGCGGGGTTGCGAATCTGCCGTGGGGTATCCAGGGTTCACTGATTGCCGTCTACGCCAGCAAGGGACCATTCAATGCTCGCATACCCGGCGACGTTGATCTCAACGGTGACGGCGTCGGTGGCGATACGTTGCCTGGCCTAAAGATCAATGATCTTGGCCGAGGCACTGACTCCGACGAGTTGTTCAGGCTTGTTGGCGAGTACAACGCAACGATAGCCAAGCCCAGCAACGGCTTGATCCGTCCGCTGGTCATCGCACCCGATT
>DASRIZ010000178.1:0-2542 GCA_035649735.1 Blastocatellia bacterium
TCAATACGTTGGCAGTTCTCAATTGATTCGTCGTACCGCTCACCAGGTAGGTGAAGATGCCCTGCTGGGCCGCCGGCGTTAAGACCGTTATCGTCCGCGCGTTTCGGACCGGCGAATAAGCGCGCTCATAGTTAACGAAGAAGAACGCCCTTTTCTTCCACGACCCAAACGGGATCAGCGGCCCACCGACGTTGCCTCCGTAATTCTGAGTGCGATTGAAGAGGCGCGGGAGATTCTGCGCATTTCTCGACCACGTGTTTGAGTTGAATCGCTCGCTCTGCGGTTCGTAGAAGACGCTGCCATGATAGGAATCGCCGCCTCGCTTGGTGGTGAACTTGATGTTGGCGCCACTTTGCGCGCCTGATTCAGCCGTCAAGCCACCGGTCTCAACCGAGACTTCGTCGACCGCCCCAACGCGGACCGGTACGGTAGCAAAAAAGACTGTGCCGCCGCTCTTGAAGCCATTCGATGCATTATTGATCCCGTCGACAGTCACGTTAACGGCGCCGCCGGGCAGGTTGTTATAACGGGTGTCGCCACCGGTAGGAGGCTGCGCACCTTGCGCCAGCCTCGCGAACGCGAGCGTGTTACTGCGATTGCCGAGCGGCAATTGAGTGACAGTCTCGGTGCTGAGAGTGTTCACTATCAGCTGGCTCGAGGTGTCCAGCAGATGAGCGCTGTCGGAACTTACGGTCACCGTCTCTGCCGGCTCACCAACCTCGAGCGTGAAGCGTACGTCCGTCGTCTTACTGGTGGACACTGAGATGTTGGGCTGGAGCTCCGTCTTGAATCCTGCGACGCTGACTGTCACCGTGTACGTCCCACCCGCCAAATCCGGAAACAGGAAGGTCCCGCCTTCGGTGGTTGTTGCTTCTTTTGTCAGTCCGGTCTGCTGATCCTTCACCACCACTCTGGCATTTGGAACGACAGCTCCATTGGGATCCTGAACCGTTCCCGAGATAGATCCAACAATTCGTAACTGCCCCAGTGCCGTTTGCCCGCTGACTGCCAGCAAGACCGCGACGATGATGACAATTCGCCTTAGAAGTTGTTCGCGTCTCATATGCCCTCCCAAAGATAAACACCGCCCAGGACGACGCGGCGGGTGATGCGGAGCGAGTGAAGCAATTCAGACAATCTTCAAACCGATTGCCGAACTCGCCGGAGGACGCCTACCCCCACGGCGATGTCCGGGCCGTGAAAATAATCGTTGCAGAGTGTCCAGTATCCGAGAAAATTCTCGACGAAAGCGGGCCGAAAGTTATCTCACGTAAAAGCCAATGTCAAGGAAATTTCTCGCGAAAACGCCAACTTTAATCACGTATCGTGCGCGTAATGTATCAAAATGGGCACGAACCGGTTTCAGAAGTGGCCATGCAAGACAAGCGGGGCAGGGCTAAGGGCCAGCAATTCGCGACGAGCCATCGCATTCAGCCCGTTGTGTTTACCCAGCGGATGGAAGCGAGGTACAGGAGATTTGGGGCGTCGCTTTCCAGGAGCGCGGGGCGTGCGAAGCCCGCGCAAAAGTTCAAGAAGCGATAAACGGACTGGAGCGCAACCGTCTCGGATGCTACCTACGCTTGAGCAGCGCGGATTGCCAGCGAGGACGCTTGAATTCCAGTCGCGCTCCGCGCTCACTGGCGGGCGAGGGGTTCACAAACGTGGGCATCAGTGCTGAAGAGTTGTTGGTTAGTCTTTGACTGCACAAGCGTATTTGTTACTCCGGTCCGCCGGAGCTGGCGGTGCTAACGTCCTGCACGGCTTTCTTTTCCTCGAGCTTGTTCCAATCAGGCGGCTCAACACCCATCAGGTGATAGACGAAAAAGTCCTGGAGCATTCGCTGGCCAAAGGCGCCGCCGGCGCCATGCCCGCCTCCGGGAACGAAAAGCAGATCGAATTTTTTGTTGGCTTTGATCAGCGCGTTGACGACTTGCAACGTCGAAGCCGGATCGACGTTAGTGTCCATCTCTCCGACCACGAGCATTAGCTTGCCTTTCAGCTTGTACGCATTATCGACGTTTGATGAAGCTGCGTAGTGAGGGCCCAACGGCCAGCTCATCCATTGCTCGTTCCACCAGATTTTGTCCATGCGATTGTCGTGGCAGCCGGAGTTTGAAACGGCGACCTGATAGAACTCAGGATGGAAAAGCAATGCTCCCAGGGCATTCTGCCCGCCGGCTGAAGTTCCGAAGATACCCACGCGGCTGATGTCGTAGTAGGGATATTTCGCGGCGACTGCCTTGTGCCACAGAATGCGATCCGCGAAGCCGGCGTCGGCCAGGTTCTTGAAGGCAACGTCGTGAAACGCTTTCGATCGGTTGTTGGTCCCCATTCCATCTATCTGAACCACGATGAAACCGAGGGCGGTCAGTGGTTGTGCGCCGGCGCTGAAAGTCTTCGGCACAAACGAGCCTTGTGGCCCGGCATAGATGCTTTCAATGACCGGATATTTCTTTGCCGGGTCGAAATTCAGCGGCCGATAAATAACGCCCCAGATCTCCGTCTTTCCGTCTCGTCCCATTGCGGTGAAGACCTCAGGCAT
>DASRIZ010000179.1:0-19424 GCA_035649735.1 Blastocatellia bacterium
TAGCCGAACGATTGCCCTATCAGCAAAGCAACAATAGCCGAGCCGAAAAAGACAGTGACAAGATACTTGATATTTTTCATTTCTGCCTCCTGACCTCTGTGATTTTTGAAAGATATCATACACTCAGCGCACCCTGCTCCAAAGCGATGGTGCATGACAGAAGTTCATCGATTATCCTCGGCCGGATGCGGTGCGAATCCTCGATTTCGCACATGCCGCTGGCAAGATAGCTGAGCCAGGACGGTTGATTTTTGGAGACGAGACCGCCGAGTTTAGAGAGTGGTTCAACAAACAGAAACATTCGCTGAAGCTAGGAAAGACCGAGTAAAACACAAATTAGAAGCCACTACTGAGAGTCGCAGGCAACGGCGTGCTCTCAAATCGCTCGAGCAGCTTCAAGCGACCGAGTTGGATAGCGCCCAAGTTTCAACCTGCCGACTCGAGCTACAAAACTCGAACGACTCTGCCGAGCAAAAGCCGGCCAAAGCCAGAGCCAAAGCGCCATACAAACCAGCAGCAGACCATCCTTGAGGCGAAAGGTGTTCGGCCGCGCTCGGCACCGCACACCCGAAGGGTTCAGTCGCACGAAAACCTGACGCGCACCCATAGAGCTGCGTAACCTTGACAACGCAAAACCTAGAGAGATAGATTACCGCCTGACAACACCGCGAACGTTTTACCTCCTACATGAGTGATAGCAAAAAGTCCGCAGTAGGCGGTTGCTGTCAGGACAGTTGCGGACTGCGGCAAGAGAGCATCCTCACTCAATCACCATTTGATATGAAGAAGATTGGTAACATAAAGCTCGTCCTCTTTTTCGTTGCCCTGACTATTCTGCTTACGTGGCTGGTAATCTTTATCTATGAGAGCTATCTGCGAATGCCCTTCTACTCCTGGGTAGAAGCGCACTATCCTGGGGACCAGTTGTTTCAAGACCACGTCGAACAACGAGTCGAGCACTTTTTTATATCAACCACGGTTGACATCATAGTGGTCTCGCTGCTGCTCGGATTAGTCAACCGAGAGCAGAGCAAACTCAGAGAGAGCGAAAAGCGGTATCGCGCTTTGTTCGAGCAAGGCAGCGACGGCATCGGCGTTGTCACCGCGGCCGGGCATCGACTTGTCGAGGCTAACAAGAGGTTCGTAGACATTCTCGGCTACGATCACCAGTCGATCCTTGGCTCACATGTCTGCGATCTGATGGGACGAGACACCACGGGCTCGGATCACGGGGTCCTTTCTCAAGTCTTCGGCCCGAAAACCGAGGCTGATCTCGAGAAAGACGTATGGTCGGACGAGGTCGAACTGCTTGTCAGTACGGGCTCGGGTTCTCAGGTGACTGTTTCGACATCGTGCAGCCTGCTCGCCACTGGAAAACATGAATTCTTTATACTTCTCCTCCGCGACTTGACCGAGCGGAAACGACTGCAAAAGGAGAGAGGCGAGATCGAACGCCAACTCTTCCAGCAGTCGAAACTTGCATCGATCGGCGAGCTATCCGCGGGCGTCGCTCATGAGATAAACAATCCACTAAACTGCATTATCAATTTCGCTCAGTTGCTCAGAGATGACGGCGCCGCGCGCGACGAAACCGAGCAGCGAATGGTGGACGGCATAATAGAAGAAGGTGATCGCATTGCCCGCACTGTGCGCAACCTGCTCACCTTCGCTCGCCAGGATCCGAATCTTCCCAGAGCCGTCGCAATAGCCCAGGTTATCGAGAACTCAATCTCTTTGTTCGGCCGGCAACTGGAAAGGGATGGGATAACGCTCGAAATTGAAACTGCGCCGGATATCCTGCCCGTCCGGGCCGACGCATCGAGGCTTCGCCAGGTGGTCGTGAACATGATCAGCAACGCGGATCACGCTCTGAAGGCCAGGCCGGAAGGTCAAAGATTGTTCCGAATAACCGCGCATAACATGAAACAGTCCGGTGCACCCAAAGTGCGGATAGAGTTTTATGACACGGGCCCGGGTATTCCCCGTCAACACATAGACAAGTTATTCGATCCCTTTTTCACGACCAGGCGAGACAGCGGGGGGACGGGCCTCGGGCTTAGTCTCAGCTTTGGGATCATTCATGATTACGGAGGGCGAATATGGGTCGAGAGCGAAGAGGGAAAATACGCGCAGTTCATCATAGAACTGCCGGCTGAAGTTCCCGAGGAGGCCGAGTATGCCGAAAATCTTGCTGGTCGACGACGAGCCGAACATCCGTTGGACAATGGCGGAACTGCTTAAGCGCGAAGGCTTCGAAGCCCTGACAACCTCCGATTGTGACAGCGCCATCTCGATCATCGAAAAGAACGAGATCGATACCGCACTTGTAGATATTGTACTGCCCTCAAAGAGCGGGATTGAGATTCTGAAATACCTCCAAGGGCGCGAACCGTACGTCCCCGTCATAATGATTACAGGCGAGCCTAATGTTTCGCAGATGCCGGAGATCATCCGGGCTGGCGCGTACGACTTCCTTACAAAACCAGTTGACAAAAATGTTCTCATTAACGCCGTCACAAGGGCCGTGGAGAAGAAACGTCTGACCGATAAGAAGCGAGAGCTCGAGCAGCAAGTCGAGCGTCACGCCGCAGAACTGGAGCTGGCAGTCGCAGAACGGACGCGGGAACTGGAGGAAGCCCACAACTTTCTGAACACAGTGCTGGACAGCTCCACCCAACACGCTATCATCGCCGTCGATACGGAGGGGTTGGTCATGCTGTTCAATCGCGGAGCCAAGCTGATGTTCGGATACAGCGCCGCCGAAGCGATGGGAACGGATCCCTGTGAACTTATTGGTGGTTACCGCGTCCGAAGTGAAAAACCATTCAAGAGCTGGGCTAGGCGCGCGGAAGTTGACGGACTGCATCAGGAGGAAGCGGAATTACGACGAGCAGACGAAAAGAGCTTCATTGCTTTGGTTACGATGACGCCGATTCAGCACCAGGAAGGCCCGTTGCTCGGGTTCTTATGCATAGTGAAGGATCTGACCGAAGAGCGCCGCAACGAGGAGCGGCTCCGTCAGATGAGCGCCCGGCTCGCCCACCACGACAAGATCGAGGCGCTGGGCCGCATGGCCGCGCAGCTTGCACACGAAATAAAGAACCCGCTCGCCGGGCTGCGTCTCTACTCCCTTCATCTAAAAAGCAAGATCGCGGGTCAAATACCACCCGCCGAAGAGACGCTTGTGGACGCGATTATCGATGGCATCAACCAGCTTTCAACAACGGCCGAACAAGTTTTGAGTTTCGCCCGGCCCATCAGGTTGACGCCCCAACCGGCCGACCTCAACCGGATCATCACCGCTTCGCTTGCGCTTGTTGAGCCGCAGTTGAGCGCCAAGAGTATCAGGGTTAGCCTGAACCTGAACCAATCGGGAGCCCAAGGGACGGTTGACGAAGCAGCCATGCGCTCGACCTTGATAAATCTAATGCTCAACTCAATCCAGGCGATGACCGAAGGCGGGGAGCTGCGCGTGTCCACCACGATTGCCGATGAGGGAATTCGAGTCGCGATTGCAGACACGGGCTGCGGCATGACCGAAGAGCAAACCAAACACATTTTTGAGCCGTTCTATACCACCAAGAGTCAGGGCATGGGCCTCGGGTTGTTCTTTGCGTCCACGGTCATCGAACAACACAGCGGATCAGTCGACGTGAGCAGCACCGCCGGGAAAGGCACCGTAGTTACAATCACCTTGCCTTTGGAGACGGGAAAGGCGGACAGGGCCAGTGGGTAGAATTCTTGTAGTAGACGACGAGCGCAGCGTCACCGGCGCGCTCGACGTGATATTGGGCGACGCCGGCCACCAGGTCAAGACTGCCAGCACGGTTGGCGAAGCCCTCAAAGTGCTGGAGCGCTGTCCTATCGATCTCATTCTAACCGATTTGAGGCTGGCGGACGCGACGGGCATCGAGCTGCTGCTTCGTGTCAAACATGATAAACCCGAGATCGAAGTGATATTGATGACCGCTCATGGCTCGGTTGATGTCACCATCGAGGCGATCAAGGGCGGGGCCTATTACTATCTCGAAAAGCCTTTTACTCCGGATCAGGTACTGACCCTTGTCGAGCGCGCGCTCGAACTCGCCTCCATCAGGCAAGAGAACCGGGCGCTCAGGCGCACGATCGGCGGAGAGGCCCAATCCTTTGGCATGGTCGGGCGCACGCCGAAACTGGTACACATTTACGAAACCATTCGCGCGACGGCTGCCTCCGAGGCGTCGGTGTTGATTGAAGGCGAGAGCGGGACGGGCAAGGAGCTGATCGCTGCCGCCTTTCATTTTCAAAGCGGTCGATCCGAAGGCCCGTTTGTGCGAATCAACTGCGCCGCTATTCCTCGCGACCTGATCGAATCCGAGCTGTTCGGTTACAAGAAGGGCGCCTTTACCGGCGCCGATCGCGACAAGCGCGGACTGATCGAGGCAGCTTCGGGCGGAACATTGCTTCTGGATGAGATTGCGGAGACGCCAGCGCATCTTCAGACGAAGTTGCTGCGCGTGCTTCAGGATAGAAAGGTGCGGCGGCTGGGAGACGAACAGGAGAACGATATCGACTTCAGGCTGGTGACCGCTACAAACCGCAACACGGCGGAGGCTATGAAACAAGGCGTTCTCCGTGAAGACCTCTACTTTCGGATCAGCACGATCAAGATAACGGTGCCGCCTCTTCGAGAGCGATTGGATGACCTGGCCCTGCTTGCCGAGGAGTTTTTGCAGCGATATGCGAAGAAATACGGCAAGGACGTTCGGAGCATATCGCAGCCGACGCTGTCTCTGTTCTCCCGCCACGACTGGCCGGGCAACGTGCGTGAGCTGGAGAGCGTGATCGAGCACGCCGTGTTGTTCTGCCAGGACGAGCAAATCAGTCCTGAACACCTTCCCGACCACCTGAATGGTGCGCGGAACGGGGTCCGATTTGAGATTCCTGCCTATTTAACGCTTGAAGAAATCGAACGGGAAGCCATCGCGCAGACGCTCGAGCGGACCGGCGGCAACGTCAAGAAGACTGCTCAGATACTCAACCTGCACCGTCCCACTCTTTATCGCAAGCTTAGAAGATTCGGCCTCGAGCGCCACGCCCGGGATGAAGATACGGATTCGGAGTATTCCGGTTCTTAACTTCGCTTACTTGAACCTCCTGTCCGGCAAGCTGGCAGCTTGTCGGACATTAAATTGGGTCCCTCTCTTGCTTGCTTACGGTTGGCCGGCCGACGAATTGAACCCCCACGAGTCATACCACCGCAGTGGAGGCTGGATGCCTGGCAATAGCAGAGTTCTGGTTGTTGACGACGAGCCGAGTGTAGGTGACGCGCTTAGTGTGATCTTGAGCGAGAGCGGCTACCAGGTTGTGCTGGCGACAAGCGCGCGAAGTGCCCAGGATGAAGCAGATAAGCGAACCTTCGATGTTGCAATCATTGACGTTGGTCTTCCCGACATCTCCGGCCTCGACCTCCTCAGTTACCTTCTGGTAAGGAACACCAAATTGCGGATCATTATGATAACGGCCCACCCAACGCCGGGATTAACGGAAGAAGCGACAAGACTGGGCGCAGTCGATGTCCTGCTCAAGCCTTTCTCCCCTTCGGATGTTCTCGACGCCGTCAGAATCGCCGTAAGCTGGAATTGATTCTTTTGAGTGTTATAAACCCGATCAACCCCAAACCGCCGTCGGAGATATTGGTCACGCAAAAGCTAACAAGGCGAGCCTCCGTTTTGATCCTGCCGTGTTCTATCCTGAACCAAACCAGGCGACATGTGATTCAGGATGGAACATAGCGCATCGGCCTCCCGTTGGTAAGGATTCTCTCTAACAAACGAGTGTCAGGAACTTAGCCTACGAATGTAATGGCGGGCACGTTGTTTGCTCATCGTGCGGCTGCGGCTCGGCAGTCGTATCCGAGTGCCGATGCGCGCGATGGTTTGTTTTTGTGTGATTCATCACCCGAGATTCAGCTCTGAGTTCCGGGGCGGTTAGTCGTCGTTCTGAGGGGTTACGCTGAGCAAACCGGTAGGTTGTATCCAGTCATCGCCCGAAGGGTGTCAGTTTCCTGAACAAGGCGAAATAACAATGGCCGAAGGGTATTGCAGCACCTACAGAAGACCTCCTTCCCTCGGGTTGGTTAATGCAGGTGTCAATATCGCGGTCATGTCGGGCAACTTAATCATCGCCTGAAGTTGGCCGATGTGGCGGAAGACGCTCACCGCCAACAACAGGCCCAATTAAGAAGTTCAATTAGGTGCGCTCATGGCCCTGGGTGCTGGGAAAGAAACAGTTTCCCAAGGAGGATCAAATGAAGCGTCGACTTCAACGAAAGCATCTTTTGCTATGCGTTGTGGCGGCTTTGATGCTCTTGGCCATTCCCTATACGTCAAGAGCGCAGACGCCCTCATGCAATCGCACGATCAGCGCTGATGTTGTGGCGCTGGATCAGGTCTTTTTCTGGAATCGCCTCGGCGCGGTCGAGCCGCAAGGCATGATCTTCGCGCTGCGGCGCGACGTAGTTCCAATCAACCAGGCACTGGGACTCGTCGCGGGCAATGTTCAACTTAGGGAAAACAAACGTCCACGCCCTATAGCACTTCGCATGAACGTGGGCGATTGCCTGCAAATCAACTTTACAAATTTTCTGAACCCCACACCTGTTGATCAGGAACAACCGGCCACGCGCACTGCTTCCGTTCACGTTGTGGGAATGCAGCTCCGGAACAACATCCTCGATGATGGCTCCAACGTGGGCGCTGTCACAAACCCCGGCAGCCTGGTCGCTCCGGGCGGCAGCAGAACCTACACCTTCTATGCCGAGCGTGAAGGCGCTTATATGCTTCACAGCACCGCAGCCAACACCGGCGGTGAGGGTAATGGAGGCTCGCTCGCCGCGGGTCTATTTGGCGCCGTCAACGTACAACCCGCATCGGCGGAGTGGTACCGCAGCCAGGTTACCGCCAATGATTTGCAACTCGCTACTACCGGGCATACTGCCGATGGTCATCCGATAATCAATTACAACGCAGTCTATCCGGTAGGCCATCCTCGCGCGGGTCTTCCAATCCTGAAGATGCTCAACGGCACTGAGGTTGTCCACACAGATCTCAATGCCATTATCACCGGCCCGAACGCCGGGCGCTTTGCGCCTACAACGTACCGGGACACCCCGGTCAATCCCGATCGTAATCAGCCGTTTCGTGAATTCACGATCATCTATCACGATGAGCTCGGCGCGGTTCAAGCCTTCCCGCAGTTCCAGCAGCAACCGCTCAAGCATACTTTGCACGGTGTCCGCGATGCCTTTGCCATCAACTACGGCACAGGCGGAATCGGCGCTGAGATCATTGCTAATCGCATCGGCGTAGGCCCGGTGTTCAATTGCACCGAGTGCAAATATGAAGAGTTCTTCCTCTCTTCGTGGGCGCTGGGCGATCCGGCAATGGTGGTGGATGTTCCGGCCAATGCTCCATGCACGCCGGAAAGCATAAGACTCGGGACATGCACTCCGACTCCGGGGCCGAAGGCAACCAAGGCCCTCTATCCTGACGACCCGTCCAACGTGCATCACAGTTACATCAACGATCACGCCAAGATGAGAATCCTGCACGGCGGGGCGAAGGAACATCACATCCATCACTTGCACGCGCATCAGTGGGTGCACACCCCGGATGACGACAACTCGACCTATCTCGACAGCCAGGCGATTGGGCCGGGCAGCTCGTTCACGCTCGAGATAACGTATAACGGCACCGGCAATCGCAATAAGGTTGTTGGTGACTCGATCTTCCACTGCCACTTCTATCCGCACTTCGCGATGGGAATGTGGGAGTTGTGGCGCGCTCACGATGTATTCGAGTTTGGGACTGCGCTAGATGCCAATGGGCGTCCGGCTGCCGGTTCGCGCGCCCTGCCTGATGCTGAGATCCTGGCGGGCACTCCGATTCCGGCATTAGTACCGGTCCCCGGGCTGGCAATGGCTCCGCTGCCTGAAGCGCAGGCGAAAATAGTCAATGGTCAGGTGGTAGTGACCGGCGCTGGAAATCCCGGCTACCCGTTTTTCACTCCCGCCGTTGCCGGGCATCGTCCCCCGCATCCGCCGCTTGATTCGGTTGATGATGGCGGACTGCCTCGGCACATCATCACCAACGGGACGTTCAATCACACTGAGACGCGTCTCGATTTCGACAAGGTTTTGCTGACCGCAAATGCGACCGCAATTCCTGAAAACGGGACAGCGGTCGAACTGGCGGCTATGGCCTTCCATGCCGTTCGCAATCATCCGAGCTTCAAGCCTGACGGCACAGCGGGCAGCTTCGTGACCAACGGCCTGCCACCGCAGATGGGCGCTCCATACGCCGACCCGTGCATCAACGACGCCGGCGCCTCGGTTGGCGTGCCACGTCTCTATAAAGCCGCGGCAATTCAGTTCGACATAAAGCTGAATAAGGAAGGCTGGCACTTCCCGCAGCAGCGCATCCTCACGCTGTGGGGTGATGTCGATCCCACGTTGGCAGGAACCAGGCCGCCACAGCCGTTCTTCTTCCGGGCCAACACAAACGACTGTATCACCTACTACCACACCAACCTGGTTC
The DNA here is from genome assembly GCA_035649735.1 of Blastocatellia bacterium. Classification (GTDB taxonomy): domain Bacteria; phylum Acidobacteriota; class Blastocatellia; order UBA7656; family UBA7656; genus Onstottus_A. The sequence continues at coordinate 8,577 of DASRIZ010000179.1, forward strand.
CCAATGTGTACAAGCTGGACGATTTCCAGGTTCGAACTCCGACCGACATCCTGGGCCAGCACATCCATCTTGTGAAGTTCGACGTGACATCTTCGGATGGATCAGGCAACGGATGGAATTACGAGGATGGTACATTCAGCCCGGACGAGGTGATCGAGCGTATCAACGCGATCAATGCAGCAGGCGGGCTGGTGCCCTTCGGCGGAGGCACCGGGACGCACCTGGCCCCGGTGGATCATCCATTCTTCGGAACACCTGGCGCGCAGACCACGGTACAGCGTTGGTATGCTGATAACACGCTTAACCTGAACGGCCAGGACCGCACGCTGCGCACCGTATTCACCCATGACCACTTCGGTCCGTCAACTCACCAGCAGGTAGGATTGTACGCCGGGCTGGTAATCGAGCCACAGAATTCGGTGTGGCGCGATCCGGAAACAGGGGAAGTACTCGGGGGTCGTTTTGATGGAGGTCCGACAAGTTGGCACGCGGACATCCTGACGGCGGCTACCGCCCAGAGCTTCCGCGAATTCATGTTTGAGTTTGCGGATTTCCAGCACGCTTATCTTGCAGGTCGCGGGGGTGATGCAGAAAATCCCATTCCCGACCCTGGCTTTGCAATCAATCCGCCCGGCAGAATCGAGATAGGCTTGCCGTTCCTGTTCAGGCCGCCCGTGAATCCCGGGGACTGCCCCGGCGGTGTCGATCCGCCATGCCCGGAAGCCATATCGGCGGCTGACGTGGGTACGATGGTGACCAACTACCGCAACGAGCCGGTTGCCCTTCGCGTCCGCGACCCAAATACCAACACGCAGGCTGCCGGCGATGCGGGCGATTTATCGAAGGTGTATCTGTCCAACATCTTTCGAGCCGATCCTCTGCTGAATGTGCAGCCTACCTTCTATCCGCCTCTGACGGGTGGGGTGCAGCCTGGCGATCCGTTCACGCCTCTGCTGCGCGCGTATGAAAACGACAAGGTTCAGGTACGCATACTCGTGGGAGCGCACGAAGAGGGCCACAACTTCAACGTGCACGGACACAAGTGGCTGTTCGAGCCTGGAACTCCTCAGGACCCGATCTCATCGGCCAACAACAACACCGGCTATCGAAACTCTCAGATAATGGGCATCTCGGAGCACTTCGAATTCGTGACCGGGGAAGAAGCCGCAATCAAGGGTGACACTCCGTTTGCCGATTATCTGTACATACCCGGCGCGGCTGTTGGCGACCAGTGGAGCGGGTTATGGGGCTTGTTCCGTGTTTACAACGGCGCGGTTGCCTTGCAACCGAACCTGTTGACGTTGCCCAATAACGCCGACGGCAAAGCCAATGCCAACAATAACAATGACTTTGCAGGCGTATGTCCTAAGACCGCGCCCACAAGGAACATCAGCGTCTCGGCGGTCACCGCCCAGCAGGTGCTGCCTGGCGGCAAGTTGATCTACAACAGCCGCAACTTCTCGGTGACTGATCCAGTTACCGGACAGGTCCGCCACGGGCCGTTGAACGACCCGACGGCGATCCTCTACGTTCGAGACGCCGACATAAACTCAGCGACCGGCAAGCTAAAAAATGGCGTGCCGATTGAGCCACTGGTGGTCAGGGCGAATGCAGGCGACTGCATTAACTTCAAGCTGACTAACAGATTGCCTGCGGTTCTCCCGGATCTTGCGGGCTTTACCGGGTTGGAGATGCTCATACCGAACTTCAACCACAACGAGGTAGCACCGTCCAATCAGGTCGGATTGCATCCGCAAATGCTCGCCTATGATGTCACGGACAGCGATGGAGCAAATGCGGGCTTCAATCCGCTCCAGACCGTCGGGCCGGGTGGCATTATCACTTACAAGTGGTATGCAGGTAAAGTCAGCGTCAGCCCTAGCGGGATCAAGACTGCGACCCCGATAGAGTTTGGCGCGACCAACCTGATCTCATCCGATCCGATCAAGCATGTCAACAAGGGCGCAATCGGATCGCTGATCGTCGAGCCGCAGGGTTCAACCTGGATTGAAGACTCAGCCTCGCGAGCGCAAGCCACCGTCACTCCGCCGGGCGGCCCAAGCTTCAGAGATTTCGTCGTGCAATTCCAGAACAGCATCAACCTGAGGTTCGGCGACGGAACCGCCGTTCCGCTGATCGCACAAGAAGAGGATCCCGAGGACGGGGGAGGCAAGGCGGTCAACTATCGCACCGAGCCGATGTGGACTCGCTTGCAATACTGGCCTGGGACTCTGTTGGAGGTCACGCGCACGTTCGACTTCACCAGATCGCTGAACAACGTGCAAGTCGGCGCCGACCCGCAAACGCCGATCTTTACGGCGAAGGCGGGAACACCCGCGCGCTTCCGAGTGTTGATGTCAGCCGGACATCAGCGAAACAACGTCTTCGTGCTCCACGGCCATGCCTGGCAGGAAGAGCCGTTCGCCAACAACTCGACGGTGATCGGTTCCAATCCCTTCTCGGAGGTGAAGGGAGCCGAGATGGGCGTAGGGCCTTCATTCCACTTCAATGCCGTGCCGTTGAACGGAGCGGGTGGGAAGTTCAAGGTAAAAGGTGACTACCTTTACCGGACTTTCAATTCATTCCAGTTCGACGCTGGGATTTGGGGCATCTTCCGGGTGACCCAATAGTATTGAGTCGCTCAGCGGAGTGTAGCTTGCATCGCATGAAGCTGCACTCCGCGCTCTTTGGGAGAATTGAGAGAAGTTGGGGCTTTCACCCAGCACCCCGCTCTTTGGAATTAATCCGCAACAAACGCGCCGATGACTTGAAGGTCTTCGGCCCGAACAAAAAAAGGAGAGGTACGATGATTACCAAGATGAAAAACGTGATGAAGGGAGAATTCACAATGAGAACTGTCAGATTAGTTGCCGTTGCCGTTTTTGCGCTGTCCATGCTTTTGGCCGCGCGTCCCGCGAACGCAGACATTCCCACCTGTCATCAGTTAATTCAGGGATTGAGGGAAGCAACAGCCGGCGTCACGATCTCTGAAAAAGATCGGGCGACGCTTCAGTCAAAGCTCACGGATGCAGACGCAAAGATCGATCAGGCGAAGTTCTGCGATGCGCTTCAAAAGCTGATCCAGTTCCGGGACAAGGTCAACAGCCTGCTCAACGCTCCAAAGCCGAAGATATCTCAGGAGGACGCCGACCTTCTTCTGAGTGGCGTGAACGACGCAATTGCGTGCGTTCAGGAATTGATAACCAACGCCGGAACGACTTGCCCATAAAATCATGCCGGCTACGCAGTGATACACGATAAGTTTGGACCTGAGACGATGCACTCGCTGATGCTGCCAAAGAATGATTAAGAAGTGAGGGGTTCGAGGCCACCCAGGATTATCGTAAAGGCCCCGGCGGCAGTTGAATCGATGGGACGATCCCGCGGCAAAGGCGCCGCGCTTTCAAACCAAGTCTCAACCTGATTGAGGCGCGGCGCCACGGGATTGCACTGGAGCGCGGGCTCCGTAACCTGCGCTCACCTGATGAAGCCAAGAGGCAAAATGAAAGCATAAGGATGAAGGCAACATGAACCATCCTGACAACACAATTCCGCTCTTCGAGACGTCCGACCTGAACCTGGCCAGCTTTCTGCGCTGCTGCAACTTCAGCATAGAGGACATCAAGCGTCAGAACGGCAAGACGACTTTTCTTTTCATTGATTCCGCAGAACTGCATCGCGCAATCCTGGAGTTTGCGAATGATGGGCCGGTCCCGGTGCGCGCGTTTTGCAACACCGTTAGAGATCTGAAAGGGATTACGCGATAAGCGAGTCTGAAGAAAGTTGAGAGGAGATCGGTGATGGACACACGCAACAAACGGCAAAAGATCAAAACGCGTGGCCTCGTTGGCAGAGTCGGCCGCTCGAGTGCCGGGCGGGCGCTGCTGCTGATGCTAGCGCTCATTATCGTTGGAGCTGTTCCACGAGCGCCCGGCGCTGGGAGTGGTCAACAAGCCTCGACTAAAAGCGAGACCGGGCAAAAAAAGGATGCGCCGGAATCTGCGAAAAAACCCGACGCCGCCAAATCGAGCACAAACGCACCAACAACCGCAGAGGGCGCAGCCACCCGTGGCCCACAGAAGATAGTTCAGCAGGGAATCGCCACGGAATTCACGATCGAGCCGGGCTCCAGCCGTGCCAGAAAAGACACTGATTTGCTCGAAGGCGAAGACTACGTGGTTCGCTTCAAGATTAGCGATAACCGAACCGGCGCACCTTTGACTGGTCTGAAGCCATCGGCCTGGATGGATCTTCGAGACCCGGGCAAGCTGACCGGGGGAAAAGATTGCCGGCAGAAGATCCAGGCGTTCCTGCAAGCAAGTCTCAGCTCACGCCCGGACATCGACCTGAATACTTATTACATTCTCGCTCTCAATGAAGACGCGAATATTTCGGTGATAGATCCTCTTCTGGGATATGGCACAAGCAAGCTGCTCACAATGGTCCTATTGAAGAAGCCCGGAGAAGACTGGGTATTGAGCCGCGACAAGAGGCAACTGTGGGTGACCATGCCTCTGGCCAACCAGGTTGCGGTGGTTGATACAAACACCTGGAAAGTGATTAGCAACGTTGACGTGGGGAAGAAGCCGGCTCGCATACTTTTCCAGCAGGATCAGAAATACGTCTGGGTATGCAATGATGCAGAGGACGGCAACGAAAGCGGCGTGACGATCATTGACCCCGCGGCGCCCAGAGTGGTGGCTAAAATAAAGACCGGCGCCGGTCATCACGAGATCGCATTCAACTCGGACGATCGCTTTGCGTTCGTGACCAATAGGCAGGATGGAACTCTCTCGGTCATCGACGTGCAGAAGCTGGCAAAGATCAAGGACATCAGGATTGGCGCGCAGCCTTCTTCAATCGCCTTCTCCACTCTCAGCAAAGCGATCTATGTAGCTAACGAAGAAGACGGCACGATTGCCGTGGTGGGCGCAGCCGATCTTGAGGTGCAGGCGCGTCTGACGGCAAAGCCTGGGCTGAAGGCGATTCGGTTTGTTCCCGGCGGCCGTTGGGGATTTGTGGCCAGCAGCAAAGAGAATGTCGTGCACATCTTTGATTCTTCGACCAACCGGTTCATTCAGACTGTAGAGGTCGGAAAAAATCCCGACAAGATTTCATTCACCGAGACTTTTGCCTATGTCCGCTCGCTGGGGTCCGAGCACGTATCGATGATTCAATTGGAGTCCATCGGCAAGGGCGCCAAACCGCCGGTGCTCGAATTCCCGGGAGGGCAGTTGGCTCCTGAAAAATCTTCAAACCAGTCTGTGGCAGATTCGATCATCGCCGCGCCGGAAGGGGAATCGGTCCTCGTGGCAAATCCGGCAGACAAGACAATCTATTATTACAGCGAGGGGATGGCGGCTCCTATGGGGAGTTTCAAGAACTATAGCCACCAGCCCAGAGCCGTGATGGTGTGGGACAGGAGCCTGCGCGAGAGCGCACCGGGGACTTATTCGACCAATGTCGAGCTGACCGGAACGGGTGAATATGACGTCGCTTTTCTGTTGGACTCGCCTCGTATTTATCACTGCTTTGAAATGTCTGTGAAGCCCAATCCCGCGTTGCGAAAGAAGGATGATCGGGTTCCAATCTTCATCCAGACGTTGATCAAGGATCCAACGATCCGGCCGGGAGAGGAGTTCAAGCTGCAATTCAAGGTCCTGGATACGAAGACGAACCAGCCCAAACCGGGGCTAAAAGATGTAGGGGTTCTCGTATTTTTGGCTCCCGGCATCTGGCAGAATCGGCTGTGGGCAAAATCAATCGCCGACGACAACTACGAAGTATCTTTCACTCCCCCCAGACCCGGCGTCTACTACGTATTTGTAAGCTGCCCTTCGTTGGGAGTGGGATACAACCAGTTGCCATACGTCATCCTGAATGCTTTAGAGAAGAAGGCGGAGCCGCCTCCGAAAGCGTCTAAATGAGGCTCAATCAACTCTGAGCACGAGCCATTCTAACTTCGAAGCGAGGTGGATGAGATGAGCAAAAGCGAATCAGTTTTTGCAAAGTGGTCGTTCACGCGAGTTGTGCTGTGTGTCGGGCTGGCGACGTTGATCTGGACCGTCCCGGGCGCGGCACAATCAAAAAGCGTTGCCGCGGAAGACAAGGATGCCCCGGCGCGGAATTATTTCACCGACGTTCAATTGGTCAACCAGGACGGCAAGCCGATGCGATTTTACAGTGACCTGCTCAAGGACAAGGTGGTCATCATAAACACGTTCTTCACCACCTGCAACAGCGTCTGTCCTCCGATGACCAGGAACCTCGAGCGGGTTCAGAACTGGCTGGGCGATCGACTCGGTAAGGACGTTTACATCATATCGATCAGCGTCGATCCAGCCATGGACACCCCACCCCGGCTGAAGGACTATGCTCAGAAGTACAAAGCAAAACCGGGCTGGTTCTTCCTCACCGGCACGAAAGAGAACGCCCAATTCGCCTTGCGCAAGATCGGACAGTACGTGGAAACCAGAGATGATCACTCAACGGTCATCATCATCGGCAACCTGCACACCGGACTTTGGAAAAAGGCGATGGGGATGGCCAAGCCTGACGATCTGATCAAAGTTGTCGAGAGCGTCGTCGACGACAAGCCTGGTGATGTGAAATGAGATCGGAGCGGCAGCGATGAATATCAAGCGGATAGCGTTTTTATTTTTGTTAATGCTGATGCTGCTGTTCATCGGCAGCGTGGTAGTTGCGAGCGGGCCCTCGTCCGGTCAGTTAACTGAACAGGAGAAGCGCGGCAAGTTCATTTATCTGCGAGGCATCAGTCCGTCAGGTAAAGAGATAACCTGCTACCTGGGCGACGCGACAATGGAAGTGCCCGCGGCGGCGATGCTATGCGCAAACTGTCACGGGTTTGATGGCCGCGGAAACCCTGAAGGTGGGGTCGTGCCCTCGGACATAACCTGGGAAGCGCTCACCAAGTCTTACGGAGTCGTTCACACGAGCGGACGTAAGCATCCCGCCTACACGGATCGCGCGCTAGCTATGGCGGTCACCAGAGGTGTAGACCCGGCGGGTAATAGATTGCCCAATACGATGCCCAGATACTGGATGGCGCCGGAAGATCTGGCGGACCTGGTCGCTTATCTGAGGCGCCTGGGAACGGACCAGGATCCGGGATTGACCGAGACAAGTATCAGAGTCGGGACAATCGTGGCGGGACAGGGGGCAATGGCGGAGATGGGACAGGCTATGAAAGAGACCCTGGGAGCCTATTTCCAGGAGGTGAATGCCCAGGGAGGAATCTACAATCGCATGATCGATCTGCGCGTCGCTATTTCGCCAACTGACCCGCGGACCGCAAGGGTAACCGCCGAACGGTTCATCGACACTGAACAGGTGTTTGCGATGGCGGGCGCGTTCATTGCAGGATCGGACAAAGAAATCGCTTCGCTTATCGAGGAAAAAGAAGTGGTGCTTGTAGGGCCCTCCACTCTTTATCCCCAGGTCGGGTTTCCGCTGAACCGGCACACATTCTATCTGTTCTCGGGGTTGAAGGAGCAGGCCATAGCTTTGGTCAACTTCATCGGAGAGAAACTGCAGAAGCAGAGTCCTCGGTTTGCAATCGTTTCTCCGGATAGGGACGCTCCGGAGGGAGTCGGCGATGCGATTGAAGAACAAGCCCAGAAGCGCGCGTATAAACTGGTCTCAAGGATGAACTATTCCCGAAGGCAATTTGACGCCGGCCAGTTGGCTAAGAAACTGAGTGCAGATGGCGCCGATGCAATCTTTTTCCTGGGGTCGGGCGGAGAACAGGTGGAGCTCATGAAAGAGGCCGTGAAGCTCAAGTTTATGCCGTACGTTTTGAGTCCCGGGTCGCTCGCGAGCAAAGAGATTCTTGACGCTCCGCCCGCGTTCAAAGACAAGGTCCTCTTCTCGTTCCCTACTCTCCCATCAGATCAAACACGCGATGGGCTCGAGGAGTTTCTGGCGCTGGTGCAAAAGCACAGTCTCCAGCCAAAGCACATTGCGGCTCAGCTTTCGGCATTTTGCGCGGCCAAAATACTGGTGGAGGGATTGAAGCTCACTGGAAAAGAACTGAGCCGCGAGAAGCTGATCAAAACGCTGGAAGGACTTTACAACTTCGACACCGGACTGAGCCCGCGAATCTCCTACGGCCCTAATCGGCGCATCGGGGCGCTCGGGGCGTACATCGTAACAATCGACCCGGAAAAGAAGCAGTTCATTCCGGTAAACGGATGGATTGCGGCGGAGTGATGGGATTTATCAAATATTCAGGAGGGAATCATGAAATCACGAGTTCTCATACTCTTCATCGCGACGATGATCAGCGCGGCTGGCGTGAGAGCCCAGTCAAGCTCTCCAGTAGTCCCCAGCACGCAGGCACCTTCAACAAGCGCGAAGCAGACCACGTCACCCCCGGCCGCTAAAGCACCCGACCCGAAGGACGAAGACTGCGGTTGCGAGGCAAAGAACATCCCAACCGATGTGGCAGCCATCGCAAACGGCGTCAAGATCTCGGCAAAGGAAATCGCCGACCATATCAAGGGTGAACGAGATGAGCTCCAAAAGCAGGTCATCGCCTCACGCCGCCGCGAGCTGAATCTGCAGATCAACTCACGATTGCTGGAAGCTGAAGCGAAGAAGAAGGGCACGACGGCCGCAAAGCTTATCGAGCAGGAAATTGTGACCAAGCCGCAAGAGCCGACGGAGGCCGAAGCACGGGCTTTCTTTGACGAGAACAAGGCCCGGATACCGGGGGCGTTCATAGATTTTAAATCGCAGATAATTGATTACCTGAAGGCCCAGCGGCAGGAGTCGGCAGCCAAAGCATATGCCGATAAGCTAAGGGCCCAAGCGGATGTGAAAGTTCTGGTGGAAAAGGTGACCGCTCCGCAGAAAGAGTCAGATCGCGCAACAGTTTTGGCCATCGTTAACGGAGAGAAGATCACCTCCGGCGACGTGGAAGAATCGCTGAAGCCTTTGATCTATGATGTGCAAATGCGCGTGTATGCGCTGATGAAGAGTGAGTTGGAGCTGAGGATTAATGATGTATTGCTGGAGCAGGAAGCGCAGAAGCGGAAGATGACCGCGAAGGCGCTTGTGGACGCGGAGCTGACGCCGAATGTGAAGAAGATCGGCGATCAGGAAGCCGCGAAGTTCTACGAAGAAAACAAGGACAGGATCGAAGGCGAACTGGCCATCTTAAGAGATCAAATAATCGACTACCTTCAAAAGAAGGAGCAACGCAGGGCGGAGATTGTTTTTGCGGAACGACTGAAGCAAGGAGCAAAGATTGAAATAAATTTGAAGGAGCCCGAACCACTGATCCTCAAGATAGCCACCGACGAACAGCCGTCAAAGGGGAGCGCCAACGCGCCGGTCACCATCGTCGAGTTCACTGACTTCGAGTGCCCGACTTGCCAGCAGTCTCACCCGGTCCTCGAGAAACTGGCCCAGGAGTATTCCGATAAGGTGCGGCTAGTGGTGCGGGATTATCCGCTCGAGAAACACAAAAATGCATTCAAGGCAGCGGAGGCGGCGGAGGCGGCGCGCGAGCAAGGCAAGTATTGGGAGTACGCGGCAGTGTTGTTTGAGAATCAAAAAGAACTCGGCGTTGAGAAACTGAAAGAGTACGCGAGCAAGGTCGGACTCGACCGCAAGAAGTTCGACGCCGAGTTGGCGAGCAGCAAGTACACCGCGCGCGTGCAGCGTGATATGCAGGATGGGATGAAAGCGGGTGTCAGCGCGACTCCCACGATCTTCATCAACGGACGCCGCGTTTCAAATAGAGACTACGCAGCGTTGAGAGCCGCTATTGAAGAGGCCCTGAGCTCAGCAGTAAAGAACTAGCTCTTACCGAAACCACCAGGCGTCCGAAGAAGAGGCCTGCGGCTAGAGGGATGCCGCAAGCACGTGCGAGGGGCCTAACCGGGGCCACGGGTAAGGCCCCTCGCGAAAGAGTGAGGATATGAACAGATTCATAGCTACACTGATGCTTTCCGCCGCGCTGATAGCAGGCCCGGTGTTCCGCACTAGCCAGGCCCTGGCTCAAAAAGTCGACGCGAAACAAAAGATCTCCGGTTACTACTGCGTGATGGACCGGGATGTCAAATCCGACAAACCAGGCAGGTGTCCCAAATGCGGAATGGATCTCAGGCCGATTCAAGACGATGACGACTCGACTCCGGCCAGTGTTAGCGCCGAAACGCCCGACACGGAATTCAAACTCCAGATTCCGGACGTGACGGTATTCGACCAGGACGGCAAGCAGCTTAGATTCTTTACGGACCTGGTGAAAGATAAAACCGTCGCGATCAATTTTATCTTTACGACTTGCACAACGATTTGTCCCCCGCTGGCTGCCACTTTTCGCCGCGTGCAACAAGAGATGGGCGAACGCGTGGGCAGCGACGTCAGATTGATCTCGGTCAGCGTCGATCCGGTGACCGACGTACCCGAGAGGCTGAAGGCTTTTGGGGCTAAGTTCAAAGCCGGTCCTGGGTGGACTTTCGTCACCGGCAGCAAGTTCGAGATTAACGTCTTATTGAAAGCGCTCGGCGCATCGGTGGTGGACAAGAACGATCACAGCCCGATGGTGCTCGTGGGTAAGGAGTCGGCGGGTTACTGGACCAGGACTTATGGCCTCGCTCCCGCGTCGGTCCTTGTGGAAGTGATAACCGATGTCTGGAGGAAACGCAGCGCGAATGCCGACGCGTCTAAACCGCTCAACTAGGCGGGTAGCCGAACGATTGCCCTATCAGCAAAGCAACAATAGCCGAGCCGAAAAAGACAGTGACAAGATACTTGATATTTTTCATTTCTGCCTCCTGACCTCTGTGATTTTTGAAAGATATCATACACTCAGCGCACCCT
>DASRIZ010000180.1:0-7596 GCA_035649735.1 Blastocatellia bacterium
TCCGTGGTCCGTAGTCCGTAGTCCGTGGTCCGTAGCTAGGAATCAAGTAGCTCCGGACTACGAACTACGGACTACTGACTACGGACTTCCGCTCATATCTTCAAACCAATCTTATCCTCGAGGTACTTCTTGCTGATGATAGCCGACTCCTTCGGCGTCCTCGTTTTGTCGGGCACGCTGTCCAGTTCGACTATTGCCCAGCCGCCGAACTTAATTTCTCGAAGCGCCGAGAAAACAGCCGGTAAATTGACTCTCCCTCGCCCAAGCTCGACAAAGCGGTAAGGATTCGTGGATTCCGCCGTCGGCTCGAGGCTCTCAACATCTTTTATGTGCAGGAAGAGAATTCGATCGCGATACTTTGTAATCGCCTTTGCCGGATCACCGCCGCCCTGCGCATAGTGAGCTACATCGAGGAGCAACCTTACATATTTTGGATCCGAGGCGTCCATAAGAGCATCGACTTCATCGGGGGCTTCGCCGAGGCTTCGCATATGATTGTGATAGGCCATCGGTATTCCCAGATCGGCGGTGCGCTTTCCGATCTCGGTCAGCAATCGTCCGAGCTTCTTGAAGTCGTTTGACTCGGGCTTTCGATCTTTCGGCCGCGCTGAATCGGTCATCTGCAGGTAGAGAGCGCCGGCGGCCTTCATGAATGTCGCATGCTTTACCTGGGTGGCTATTTCTTCGGCCGCAACGTACGCGTCATTGCGAGGGCCGCCCCCTGAGAGCGCGACAAACGTCAACCGGTGTTGCTTCAAGAGATCGGCGAGCGCGTTTGGCTTGTCGCCAAAATCCTTGAGTATCGGAGAGCGAAGCTGGATCCCTCGAAAACCCACTTCGCCGACGTCTTTGATCGCCTGAATATCGTTTCCGCCCCAGGTGATCGCGGCGTAACCAAATCGAATTCGCGACTGGACTGGACCGGCAGGAAGTTCGAGGGCTCCATTCAGCCGCGAAGGCAAGACTGACGAAGCGGCCACCGAACTCAGACTGATCACAAAACTGCGTCGCGAAAGTTTAAAAGTCACCATGCCTCCCTTGATGTCCGACAAACTTGGGTAAGTCGTTATGCTCAGAATTCTTCCAACCGCGACAAACTAAAGTTTGTCGCTCAAACTAAAGTTTGTCGGACTCTGCACATTCTACCTTCCCATCCATCCGCCATCCACAACCAAAACGTGCCCATGAACAAAATCGCTGGCTGGAGACGAGAGGAAAACCGCCGCGCCAGCCACATCCGACGGGTCACCCCAACGTCCTGCAGGTATGCGCTCGAGTATTTGCCGGTTTCGAGTTTCATCGCGTTGCAGCGCGAGCGTGATATCGGTGCGCATGTATCCGGGCGCGATAGCGTTTACGTTTACTCCCTTTGCAGCCCATTCATTCGCCAGCGCTTTGGTGAGTTGTGCTACGCCGCCCTTCGACGCCGTGTAAGCAGGCACTGTCATGCCGCCTTGAAAAGAGAGCACCGAAGCGATGTTTACTATCCTCCCTCGCCCACGCTCGATCATTCCGCGGCCCGCTTCCTGCGATAAACGAAACACGCTGGACAGGTTCACTTCAATGACCGCATCCCAGTCTGCATCGCTGTAATCAATCGCCGGTGCGCGGCGGACCGTTCCCGCGTTGTTGATCAGTATGTCTATTGGCCCGAGCTTTTTCTCAGTCTCTTCAACCAGCCGTCGCGAGACTTCACGATTGACCAGGTCCCCCTCGACGGCGGCAGTGCGGCGCCCGAGGCGGGCAATCGCTTCGCAGGTGGTGTCCGGTTTGCGCGAGTTACCGTGACAAGCCACATCCGCTCCTGCTTCAGCTAGAGCTATTGCTATGGCTGCACCCATGCCTGCCGATGCTCCGGTTACCAGCGCCACTTTGCCATCCAGTCTGAATGCGTCGAGGATCATCAGGAAGCCGCTTCTCGTCGTTTCGATTTCAAGATGAGGATTCCGAGGATGATTCCTCCAGCGATCCCGATGAGCGCCCCGCCGAGCATATATTCCAAGAGCCCCATGCCTGATTGCCTTGTGGTGAGTCCGATGCACCAACCAAAGAACGCTCCCAGGATCAGCCCAACAAATCCAAACCCAAGGAAGGAGCCGGGCGACAGCGGCTTTGGTCTGAGCAAGTCATCCTCGTTCACCGGCTCGAGCCTGGGCACCAGAAGATGGATGATTCCGAGGGCAATTAGATAGGCCGGTCCTACCGCAAAGAATATGAGCATGTAGTTGCCGCCGGTGCGGTCGAGTACCACGCCTGTAGTGACTGCCATGATCGCCCCGCCAATGGCGCCCGCCATTCCGCCGACTCCCACCACCGACCCCACTGCGCGTCGGGGGAACATGTCGCTTGATGTGGTAAAGATATTCGCAGACCATCCCTGATGCGCGGCTGCGGCGAGACCGAACAGCAAAACAGCGAGCCAGAGGTTTTGTACATACGGCATGAGGACTATCGGTAACACGGCGATGGCACAAATTAACATCGTTATCTTGCGCGCGCGGTTGATCGACCAGCCGCGTTTGATATAGCTGGACGACAGCCATCCTCCGCCGACACTGCCAACGTCGGCAATCAGGTAAATGGTTATAAGCGGGAGCCCCACCGTGGACAGCTCCAACCCGTGTTTTTCTCTCAGGAAGCTCGGGATCCAGTAGAGATAGAACCACCAGACCGGATCGGTCATGAATTTTCCTATCGCAAAAGCGGTGGTTTGGCGGTGGGGCACCAGTTGGATCCACGGAATTTTTGTAGCCGGTGGATCTGGCGGATCGCTTTGTATGTAAGCCAATTCGGGACTCGACAACCGCGGATGCTCTTCAGGCTTGCGGTACATCGGCAGCCAGAATAACAGCCAGATAAATCCCAAAGCGCCGGTTAAAACAAAGGCCCATTGCCATCCCCAATTTATGAAGATCCACGGAACCGTGAGCGGAGCTACGATTGCGCCAACATTTGTGCCTGCATTGAATATCCCCGTAGTCAGCGCTCGCTCTTTCTTCGGGAACCACTCGGCAACAGTTTTTATCGCCGCCGGGAAATTCGCGGCTTCGCCGACGCCAAGAGCGGCTCTCGCGAGACCGAAGCCGAATGGTGTTCGCGCAAGCGCCGCAGCCATCCCCGCAAAGCTCCAGACTACGATCGCAAGCGAGTATCCAATCTTTGTCCCAAACCGATCTATCAAGCGACCCGAGACAAGAAGCCCCAACGCATAAGCTGCGTTAAAAGCAGCGACAATATTGCCGTAGTCGACCGGCGTCCATCCGATTATTACCCGCAGGTCTTTTTCAAGGATGCCTATGACCTGTCTATCAACGTAGTTAATTGTGGAAGCGAAAAAGAGCAGAGCGCAGATCACCCATCGATAGTGTCCGATCCGCGGCGAGGAGTCAGTGGGTGGTGTAACAACAGGCGCTTGTACGGCATCGACCGATCGAGTTGAGGCCATTAGCCACTCCCGTTCTTTTAAGGCGCCGGATCGAGAAAGTCCTCGCGCAATGGTGTGAAAATATCGACCAGCACGACTTCTTCGTCCAGCATGGTGGCGCCGTGCCAGCACCCCGACGGAAAATGCAACACATCGCCCGCCTGAGCGATGCGTTCCTGATCACCAACGATGAAACGTACCCGGCCTCGCTCGACGATCGTGAACTGTTCGTGCGGATGCTCGTGCGCCGGGGTGTCCACGTGCGGCTCGAAACGCAGGCGGCAGATCATTAGCTGGTTTCCGACGATCATTTGCCTCTCGATGCCTGCGCCGATACGCTCGATGGGTATGCTTTCCCAACTGCTGTGCTGCAATGAGGCGGTCAAAGTTGAAACTTGTTCCATGGCAATCTACCTCGTCGCTCTCGACGCTTCGAGGCCCGAACCCCCGGCGGCGTATTCGGGCTGGACATTGACGACCCCAAACTGCCGATCCTCGCCTTCGCGGTTGGCCGCCATCATCCATAGAAAGTTGATTGCGCCGCCCGGTGCTGCCACGTTCGGATGATACCCTTTCGGCATCAAAACGCAATCTCCCTCTCGCACCACGGCGACGAGCTCGGGATGTTCCGGATCAGTGTAGACCAATTGAATCCCCCAGGACGGAGCGGGCATATCAACATAAAGATAAGCCTCTTCGAGCATCGCTGCGTGTTCGTGCGGCGGCCAGGAAGTCCAGTTGCCCGGTTTGCTGAAGGTGACTCCCGCCAGCAGCCGTCCGGCTTCGACGTTTTTGCCGATCAGGATGTTGACCTCGCGCTCCGCCGTCGCGCCCCCAGCTTTGAAATGCAGCGTGGAATCTCGCTGCACATCGGCGAACCGAACCATTTGAATCGGATAACGATTAGCGACTGGCGAGGAGATTTCGGCGAGATCGCAGCCTTCCGGTCCGGGGCTGACGTCGGCTTCGGTGTCCCGCGGAATGTAGAGAGAATCGTAGGAGCCGAGCTCGAAGCTCGCGCTTTCTACGTTCACCACTGCCTTGCCCTTTAAGCAGATCAAGCTTGTTTCGTGTTCGCCAGTCGAAAAGCCCAGCGTCTCTCCTCCCGCATCGAGGATGATGCGCCCGTAATAAAGATTCCGCGATGCGCTGGTTCCGGGCGCGAGAGAACGCGTACGCCCTTTGCGGGAGTTTGTGTTGCGCACTACGCAGCTTTCAGCGGAAATCGGTTCGTTGTGAGTTTCCATAGTTGATCAGTCTCCCTGCGTTAGGCGTTGTCCGGGTTGAGCCGCGGCCGCCCTGAGTGTCAGACGCCACCGAACCGGCCGGCCTGGCTCCAACCGGATGTCGCGAGATTCGTATACGAGGTGCGTCGGGATGCCCAACCTTGGGCCCCGTCCGAGTGGGCTTTCCCCAACAGCGATGATTGCTTCAGTCACCGGCCAATCCGCAACAGGAGATCCCACCTCCAGAATGCCATCGGCTGACTCAAGCCGCTTCCACTGACTCCGTTTCGACTCTTGGACAACGCTGGCGGCGGTGGAAGGAACAGCGAATCGCCAACGCCGAATCGTTATCGGCTCGGACGCGGTCAAGGTCTCTTCGCGCACAAGTGTCGAACCTTCGGTGCGAAACCTGACCTCGCTGGTTATGTGAGGATCGACGTGGCTTCCCGACTTGCTTCCGATCAGCGCCCATCGCCGCCATAGAACCCGCAGCGACCGCCCATCCGCGGACGGTTCGATCTCATCCGCGCCATCGGAAGCAACAACCACCCGACCATCCTCGAGGTCGAGATACGGCACCAACGACGGATAAATCTGCTCGACCGGCGCGGCGAAACTCGCCAGACCGTGTGGCGCCGGCAGATAGTCCGAAATGCCAGGTTGAGTGCCGGTTGTTATCGGCAAAGTAAAACTAAGCGGGCCCTGCCTGACGAGCCAGACGCCCGCCTTTCTTGGGCCGTTGTTGAAGAACACGAATCGCGCCACGCTCGGCAGCGCGAGCCGCGCGGAGATTTTTTCAACACGTTCCTTGCGAAGCGCGGGTATCAGTTTCATGTGCGCATCCGCGAGCTTGCCAAAGAATCCGACTGTCTGTTGCCACTCGCGATCGGGACTGATGTAGCGATAGTTTCCACGTCCGGACGCAAAGACCGACAGCAAGTGAGCATTGTCACGATAGTCGCGTCGCAGCCAGCGCCACGCGAGCAAATAAGCGCTCGCTAGATCCGCCAAAGGAGCCGGGCGGAACTCCGGATGCTTGCCTAGAAAGCCGGCTATCTCCAGCGTATCAAGATAGCTGACTACTCCGAGGCTTCGGCCCCACGAGTACCCATATCCGTCTTCCTTTACTAAGTCCCACCAAAGGCGCATCTGAGTCGCGATCGTGGGTTTCAGCGCCGCGAGGATATCCTTGCGGCCGGCAGTCTCGGCCGCGTCCCAAATAAATCGAGCATACTCGTTTGAATAGCGATCGAAACGGCCGGTCGGCGGCGCATCATCAGCGTAGAGCCCGCCACTTGTGAATTGTCGGGCTGAACGGTCGAGTAAGTCGTCGAGGAGTTTGCGGTCCTCGAGAAGGCCCAGCACAAAACCGTTTGCAGCCAGCCGCGCCGCAACGCCGAGATAGTTCTCCGGCAGATTGATTACAGTTTGGGTCTTAGGGTCGTAGAACTTGCGCGGGTCAAGCAGTTCGCGCCAGGAGGCTCGCTCCTGGTTGGACATGCTTTGCCATAACGGGTTCTTTGTCAGGTCGCTTCCAAAGTGTCGTAGCGTCTGCGAAGCATAGAGCTGTGAGAATCGAGTGCTGCGTAGTCTATGTTCAATCAGTCCGATCCGTCCGGCGAACGACGCGAGCTCACGCCCGGCGAGTTCACGTTTCCCGGACAG
Source organism: Blastocatellia bacterium (assembly GCA_035649735.1). GTDB lineage: Bacteria > Acidobacteriota > Blastocatellia > UBA7656 > UBA7656 > Onstottus_A. The sequence goes on from DASRIZ010000180.1 coordinate 6,316, forward strand.
CTCAGCGTAAGCTCCAAGTGACCTCACAAACGTTCCCCAGGTGAATTCTCCTGTTGTCCCCGCGCCAAAAACTTTCTCAGGGGGTGGATCGAGAGAAGAAATCGCTCCGATGTGCGCCGAGATCTCCTGGGCGAGAAAACTATCGATCTCAGCGGACAAAGCCTCGCGGTCTACGGAATCCCCCGATGCGGCGACGCTTGCCGGCGGCATCCCGCAAACCAGAATGATCGCGAACATCACGAATGTGGCGAGTTTTTCTTTCACCTGCATCGCTAAAAATGCCTAGCCAGGAAATCACGCCACAGCGGGCGCGGCAAACGCAGGTGCTGCGACTAAAGCCGCGGCGCCACGGAGCCGAGGATAATCGACCGCGGAAACTACTCTGATGTCTGGGGTGCTTGCTGCCGGTGTCAACGCGCGCTCGGCAAGCCCGGCACGCACCGCCGGCTCAATCAGGTCCCATGCGGCCGTTATCTCGCCGCCGATGTAAATGCGCGTTGGGTCGATGGCGTTTATGATCGAGGCCAGTCCGAGCCCGAGATAGCGCGCGGTTGATTGGATCGCGGCCGCCGCTTTTGCGTCACCCGCCCTCGCGCGTGCAATCAAGTCTTCAATCGTAAAGGCTGCGATCTCTGCTGGGATTGGTTTTGATTCCTGCAAATTCCGTCCAAAGTAGCGTGAGAGCGTAGCCAGGTTTGAGATGTAAGCTTCCCAACATCCGGTCGCGCCGCACGAACAACGAGGCCCGTCAATATTCAACGGCACGTGCCCAAATTCCCCGGCAATGTTGTGCCTCCCCCTCAGTACTTCGCCGCCGGCGATGATTCCTACGCCAACGCCGTCCGAGACGGTGACGAAGGCCAGGTCGCTGATGGCTGTCTCGCCTCGTCCCACCCACAACTGTGATAGCGCACACGCCTTTCCCGAATTCTCAATCTCGATCGGCAAACCGGTGGCGGCGGCCAGCGATGGGCCTATGTCTACATCGCGCCACCCGAGCGTCGGCGCATTCAGGATCCGGCTCGTGCGCTGATCCACCATTCCCGGCACCACTACCCCGACTCCGTCGCATTCGCCGACTTCGGGGTGGTCGGTGAGGATTTGCTTGATGCGTTTGCTGAGTTCGCCGACGAGCTTTAGCGGATCGTGGTCGGTTGGGAAGTTGAGCGGGCCTACCAGCGGTCTGCAGAGTCGGTCCGTCACCATTATGTAGGTCCGGGTGACTCGAATATCGACGGCGACAATTGAGCGGCCTCTCGAATCGATGTACAGGAAGGTCGG
>DASRIZ010000181.1:0-3226 GCA_035649735.1 Blastocatellia bacterium
GGCGCGGGCACCGGCTCGGCGGCCCCCGTCGCGGGCGGCGGGCCGGGTTCGTCCGAACCCGAACAACTGCAGGGCGCGTTTGTTTCTGAAGGCACCTTCGAAGTCCTCGGTGTTGCCCCGATCCTCGGCCGGACGTTTACAGCCGAGGAAGATCAGCCAGATCACGATCTCGTGGTCATCCTCAGTTACGGTCTGTGGCAGCGCCGGTTCGGCGGCGATCCAAACATCCTTGGTCAGACCATCCTGCTCAACAATCGCCCGCGCGTGGCGATCGGGGTCATGCCAAAGGGCTTTCAGTTCCCCGAAGTCGCCGAAGCCTGGGGCCCGCTGGCCCTCACCCCAAAGCTGTACACTCGCACCGATCACGGTCTCGAATCCATCGCCCGCTTGAAGCCCGGTGTCACACTCGAACAAGCGCAGGCTGAGATGATCGGCATCGCTTCGAATATCGAGCAGCAGAACCCGGTCACCAACGAAGGATTCAGCGTAAACGTCATCGATCTACGCGCGTCGCTGGTTGGCGACTACAAAAAGGCGCTTTTGATTTTGCTCGGCGTAGTTGGTTTTGTCTTGTTGATCGCCTGTGTCAACGTCGCCAACCTGTTGCTCGCTCGCGCCACGGCTCGGCAAAAGGAGATCGCGATACGCGCGGCGCTTGGTGCAAATCGCAAACGCATATTTCGACAACTACTCACTGAGAGCTTGCTGCTCGGCGTGATCAGCGGAGCGCTCGGGTTGATGCTGGCGTTGTGGGGTATGGATCTGCTGCTCGCGGCGATCCCAATCGATATTCCCTTCTGGATGAAATTCGATCTAGACGGTCGAGTGCTTGGCTTTACCGCCGCCTGCTCGCTGCTGACCGGCTTTGTGTTTGGCACGGCGCCGGCGCTAGAAGCTTCAAATCCGGATTTGAATGAGACGCTAAAAGAAGGCGGGCGAACCGGCGGAGGCGCAGGACGTCATCGTATTCGCAGCTTGCTGGTAGCCGCCGAAATCGCCCTGTCGCTGGTGTTGCTTGTCGGCGCTGGGTTGATGATGCGCAGCTTTATTGGCCTGCGGCAGGTCAATGCCGGGATCAATCCGGAAGGCGTCCTGACGATGAACATCGGGTTGCCGGGCGCCAAGTATCGCACACCCGAAGCGCGCGTCGGTTTCTTTAAACAACTGCTCGAACGCGTAAGGGCGATTCCGGGAGTTCAAAGCGCCGGAACAAATTCAGGATTGCCGCTCTCAGGAAGCAACTGGGGACGCAGTCTCACAGTCGAAGGCTTTCCGGTGTTGTCAGTAGGCGCGGCGCCGATGATCAACCACTGCGTTGTCAGCCCCGACTATTTCAAGACCTTGGGAATTCCAATCCTACGCGGCCGTGATTTCGATGAGCGAGATGTCGCACCTCCGAAGGCCCCGCTGGGCGCGGTGCGCGGCGAGTCGGTGCCTGGCGCGACAACTGGCGTCACGATCATCGACGAGCGGCTAGCGCGTGAATACTGGCCGGATCAGGATCCGGTCGGTAAGCGAATCAGGTTTGGGCCGCCGGAGGACAACGAACCGTGGCATACGATCGTCGGCGTAGTCGGAGAGGTGAAGCACGAGCGTCTTGATGCCTCAACCCGAAAATCAGTCTACCTGCCGCACGCTCAAGTCCCGATCGGCGGCTCGCGTCTCGCGATAAAAACTACGGGCAAACCCGAGAGTCTGATCGGCGCGGTTCGCAATCAAGTGAGAGAGCTCGATCCCGATCTGCCGGTCACTCGAATAATGAGTATGGACCAGGTGGTCGCGAGATCGGTGTGGCAGCAGCGGCTGTACACCTCACTGTTCGCGGTGTTTGCCGGCGTGGCTCTGATCCTGGCGACGGTTGGAATCTACGGTGTGATGTCTTACGCGGTCACCCAGCGCACGCGGGAGATCGGGCTTCGAATGGCGCTGGGGGCTCGGCGGACCGATGTGTTGAAGCTGGTCGTCGGGCACGGTGTTGTTGTAACCGCGATCGGCCTCGGAGTCGGGCTCGCGGCAGCGGTTGGGTTGACTCGATTGATGTCGAGTTTGTTGTTTAACGTCACCCCGACCGACGCGATCACGTTTGTAGCGGTTTCGGTGTTGTTGGCAGGAGTCGCTCTGGGAGCCTGTCTTGTGCCGGCACGTCGGGCTGCAAAAGTCGATCCGATGGTAGCGTTGAGATACGAATAGGTCGTTTCTGGTTTCTGGTTTCTAGTTTCTAGTTTCTGGTTTCTGGTTTCTGGTTATGGCTCTAGCTTTCGAACTAGAAACCAGAAACGAGAAACGAAGCCGTAGAGTTTTTACATGGCAAACTTAATCCAAGACATTCGTTACGCGGTGCGAAGGCTCCTAAAGAATCGAAGCTTTAGCATAGTTGCGGTAATCGCTGTCGCCCTGGGCATAGGCGCCAACAGCGCCATGTTCAGCGTGATCAATGCCGTGCTGCTTCGTCCACTCCCCTACCAAAGCCCTGAGCGTCTCGTCACCATCTGGGAAGAAAGCCCCGTGAGAGACATGTATGAGCTTCCGATATCTTTAGCCAACTACCGCGACTGGGTCGATCAAAACACAGTCTTCGAACAGATCTCCGCATACACGTTCTCAAATCTAAATCTTTCAGGCGCAGGCGAACCGGAGCGGGTCTTCGCCGTCAGATCTTCTGCAAATCTGTTTTCGCTTGTCGGCGCCGCGCCTTTGCTCGGACGACCATTCCTGGCTGAAGAGGATAGAGAAGGAGCCCCGCACGTTGTGATCCTCAGCCACGGTCTCTGGCAGCGGCGCTTCGGCTCCAATTCAAGAATCATTGGCGAGCCGGTCACTCTCAACAATCAAACTTACACAGTCGTGGGGGTGATGCCTGCCGGCTTCCAGTTCCCCGTCGGATTCGGCTATCTGGGAAAAGTACTCAATGATCCAGTTGACCTGTATGTTCCCATCGCCGCGACCGCCAATGAGGCGCGCCGCGGCAGTTTTTCATTCTTCTGTATTGGCCGGCTCAAGCACGGAGTGAATTTCGATCAAGCGCGTACGGAGATGACCGCGATCGAAGGCCGGATAGTCGAGCAGTATCCCGGAGAAAACAGCGGTATCGGAATAAGCTTGATTCCAACCCACGAACAAACGGTTAAGGAGATTCGCCCCGCGTTGCTGGTGTTGCTCGGAGCCGTAGCCTTTCTGCTACTCATAGCTTGCACCAACATCGCAAACCTCCTGCTGGCCCGCGCCG
>DASRIZ010000182.1:0-18118 GCA_035649735.1 Blastocatellia bacterium
CGGACTGGTTCCGGTAGTTGTTCAGGACGCGCGGACGAGCTGCGTGTTAATGCTCGCGTACATGAACGAGGAGAGCCTGAAACGCACCCTGGACACCGGCGAGACCTGGTTCTGGTCGCGTTCGCGAATGCAGCTCTGGCACAAAGGCGCGACGTCCGGCAATACCCAGCGCGTCGTCGAGGTGATTCTGGATTGCGATGGCGATGCTCTGGTCGTGAGAGTCGAGCCCGCGGGGCCTGCCTGTCACACCGGACAGACATCGTGCTTTCACAACGTCCTTGAAACCGCAAGCGGGCCTCCGCCAAGCGACAGAGATCTCGGCGAGGTTCTCAGTGCTCTCTATGCCTTGATAACGACCCGGAAAAGTGAACGACCGCAAGGTTCGTACACTGCGTATCTCTTCGATCAGGGATTGGACAAGATTCTCAAGAAGGTCGGAGAGGAGTCGAGCGAAACTATAATTGCCGCCAAGAATGATGATCGCGATGCGCTCACAAAGGAGTCTTGTGATCTTCTTTACCACTTACTCGTGTTGCTCGTGGAGCGTGGCGTCACTCTGGCCGACCTTCGTAATGAACTGAATCAGCGCAGAGGAGAATAACCGTAGTGCTGATAATACCCGCTATCGACCTCCGACAAGGCAAATGCGTGCGGCTCGCGCAAGGACGCAAAGAAGCCGCGACTGCTTACGACCGCGATCCGATCGACGTGGCGAAGGCATTTGAAGCTGAAGGGGCGAAGATGATTCACGTAGTTGACCTGGACGGCGCCTTTGGGGAAGAACAGTCACCCAACCGGAGTGTGGCGACACGCGTCATTAACTCCGTAGGCATCCCGGTGCAATTCGGGGGCGGTATCCGAAAGATTGAAGATCTCGAAGAGTTGATCTCGGCCGGCGCAAGCCGCGTTGTGATCGGCACCCTCGCGGCCGAGTCACCGGAGACGCTTGCAAGACTCGTCGAACGGTTCGGGTCTCGGGTGGTTGTCGGGATTGACGCGCGTGACGGCCAGGTTATGACCCGCGGATGGGAAGTGCACGGGGAGATCGAAGCCGTGGATTTGGCAAGGCGCATTGCCGGTTCAGGTGTCGAGCGAATTGTCTATACCGACATCGCTCGAGATGGGATGCTCGCTGGCCCGAACATCGAACAGACCTGTTTGATCGCTCGGGAGACCGGGTTGAAGATTACGGCGTCTGGCGGGATCTCGTGTCTTGAAGACATCCAGCGGCTTGCCCGGGTGAGCGAATCGGGTGTCGACAGCGTGATCGTTGGTAAGGCCCTTTACGAAGGTAGGTTCACCATCAAGGAAGCGCTGGAAGCGGTCTAATCGCCGCACGGATCAACTCTAAGCGCCAGCCCCAGACGTCCCCGAACGCGACACAGCCCAACTTATTCTTCAGACACCACACCAATCAAGTCTCGTGTGAGCATTGTTACCGCCAGGGGCACGGTATATGCACACCTATAATCGGAACGTTTTTGCCTCAGCAATTGCGTATAAAAGCGTCCTGATCGCGAACAGCATACGTTCGGTCGGATTACGGAGATACCGGTCACATAATTGACCGGTGCGCGAGCTTGAGGCCGAGAAAGGAGTTCACCATGGCGAGTCCAGCAAGCATTTCAAAGCATCCGATTCATCCGATGCTCGTAGCTTTACCCATCGGGTTATGGATCTTCTCACTAACGAGCGATGTCATCTACCTTATGAAATGGGGTGGCGTCGTCTGGAACGATATAGCTTTTTACACGATGGCCGGCGGCGTCGCTACGGCGCTTCTTGCAGCAGTTCCAGGTTTCATTGATTTTCTGTCGATGTCCAAGGGCAAGATCAGGACGATCGCTCTCTGGCATATGCGAATCAATCTCACCGTAGTCGTTCTGTACGGAATAAATCTGTGGCTGCGCAATGGGGCCACGTCCGGCGCCGCACTTCCCATCTGGCTTTCAGTGATTGGCGTCATACTGCTCGGCATTTCAGGATGGCTGGGCGGTGAAATGGTGTACGTGCATGGAGTGGCGGTTGAGCCGCAACTAAATGCCGAGAGTTCAACTGAACGTGGAACGCCGAGGCGAGCTGCTTGATGTCGCTCTGCTGGTGCAAGTGCGCACTCAAGCACGGATGACGAAAGGAGGAATTTCTTTATGTGCTACAACTGCGGATGTGGGATGCCCAACAACGACATGGGTAAACCAGAGAATATTACAAACAAGACCTTCGAGGAGGCGGCGTCGGCCATGGGTCAGTCCGCAAAGGACGCGAAGACCAATGCGAACAAGCTGCTTGAGAAAGTGCTAGCCGCGAAGGAACAGAGTCAGGACAAGAACTGGAAGCCTTGAAGGTAGAAGAGCACAACTGCCGAGGCGGTCGCCCGTCCTCGCGGTAACTGGTCGCCGGATATAAAGGCATACGATGAGGTGCACGAAACAAATACTGCACATGGCTGATATGCTTAGTGACGGCATCGCCAAGCAGTTTCCAAAGAAGTTTGAAGGCTAAGCGAGGAGCAGACGCGGTTCATTGCTTCCTTTTCGGTTTTAGAGGCTTTCGCGCTGAGTGCCGAATGTGAAGAACTCGGACTGTCTCGCCATCAATCTCAAACAGGAGGCGATACTTCCCGCAGATAAGCTGCCGGATCTCTTCCTTGAAAAACTTATTCTCCATGGCAAATCCACAGCGCGCTGGGAACTCCTTGAGACTGTCCATAGCTCTGTAAATGTCCAAGTACCAAAGGGTAGCAGACTCAGTTGAAACATTCGCCGCCATCCAGCGAAAGGCGTCATCAACATCCTTGCGGGCGGAAGACTCAACGACAACGTTAAAGGTCATTTTTGCGGGTTCTCAGAAATCTTGAACTTGTTCCGTATCTCCTTGTCGAACCGCTCAAGTGTCTTTCCTTCTCCGCGCTTCTTGGATTCGAGACCCCGTCGAATTCCCTCAACGGCTTCAACCCGGTCAATGACCTCCAGCATCTCCTGAAACGATTTCACATCAACGGCAACCATCTCGGCCTTACCGTTAATAGTGAGCACCAGCGGGCGTCGCTTCTTCTTCATCCTCACAATGTGCTGTTTGGCGTTTCGCTGAAAGTCACTGAGCGAATGAATCTCTTCTAAATCGAAAGCTACCATCGTGCACCTCGATCCCTAAATTTACTGTTAATTCAATGATTGCAGAGGGGACTGCAAGGACGCAATCTATTATTTGCCAGCCCCTCCAACCAACCTGCGAAACTGGCTCTTTTGGGCTTCCGTAGCGTCAGCACGCATCTCAAGCTTCCAATCCGTAGCAGGCGTCTGGACATTTGGGGCCGCGAAACGCAATCCAAACCACTCAAGCGCCTCTGTGTAATCCAACTCCTCAGTAGAAGCGAGGGCCTTTCTGAACCACTCCTTGAGATCAACACCCGCCACTTCCTCCGCGGTCTTTCGAAATTGCTCCGCAGTAAATCCGCGCTCTCCTGAGTACCGTTTGTAGGCGAGCCTCATCAAGTCATCCAGACTCTTCTTGCCGCCAGTGGCGCGCTGAATCTTTGCGTCGAGCAAAAACCCCACCACCGGACCCTTGACGTAATAACTGACCTTTGTGGAAGTGTCCCGCCCAATACCTGAGGTTCCCGAGTTCCAGACATCGAGTGACGCCTGCTCGAGTGTTTGCGCGAGCCGTCCCGGCGCGCTCTGAAGCTGCCTGATGTTTGACGACAGCCGCGACAAGAAATCCTCAGCCGAGCCAAGTCCGGCCCGAGCGACCATCAAGTCGCCAAAGTAGGTGGTGAGTCCCTCGGAAATCCACAAACTGGTTGTGTTCGGTGGATGCTCATAATCAAATGGTCCCAATTCGATGGGACGCAAGCGTTTGACGTTGAAGGCGTGAAAATATTCGTGGCTTACGAATGACAGCCAGCGAACATCTGGTGTCGTCGTTCTTGTTGAGTTTGCCGTCAACAAGGTCGAATTCAAATGCTCGAGCCCGCCGCCTCCCGGACGGAACACTGTGAGAAAGACATATTTCCTGAACGGCAGGAATCCCCAGAAACGCCTGGTTTCATGGGCGATCTTTTCCAGGTCTTGCGCCGCGCGTTTGCTTTCCCACTTACCGACGTCACCAGCGTCCACAACATAGTGCCTGCTTCCGTGAACGTCGAACTCATTGACGATCAGATTGCCGGCGACTATCGGCGAATCAGCGAGCGTGTCGAAATCAGGAGCGCGATAGTAGTTCTGAGACCCGTTCTCTGCCGGCTCAAGCGAGGTCATCGACCGCCATGCCGCCGGCAACTCCAGCTTTACGTCGTGTCGACGGCGGACTTTCTCCACCAAAGTGATAAATGTCGCCGGCCCATTCAGCACCGCCAGATCACTTCCGACCCAGTTGGTTGTGACCGATCGCCCGCTGCAGAGAAGGCGATAGGAGATCACCACTTGCGCGCGGCCTCCGGTCTGAATCCGCCACCGGTTCTTCAAAGGCTGTTCGACTGCAAGTGGCGCCCCATCCACCGAACGCGCAGCGAAGCCCTGGACGCGGTCGGCATAATTCTCTACACGATAGAAACCAGGCGACCATACAGCCATCATTACCTCTATCGCCGCTTGCTTCCCGGTGGGTATTGCGGCCTCTACGTCCGCAGTGTGGGTATCAGGCTGGGGGAACTTGATTGTGTAGACGATCGGTTCGAGCGATACGTCCGTCAACGCTCCCGGGCCGGAAGTCATTAACCAGGTGACTAGCCCGATCAGGACGAGGCTCGACCGCAAACGCTTATTCATTAATACGTACCTCACTCGTGTCTCTTTCTTTTCGCATCGAGTAATCTACTCGTTAGCGGCTTTGAACCTTGTACGTCGTCCGTCGAAGCCGGCGACGTTGACGGTTGAGCTTGCTGTTCCGCGACGAGAGACGCTGCTGGCTGACCTGTCTCTTCTCCTTTGCCTTCGCCAAGCACCACGCGTGAGCGGGCTTCCTTTAGCTTGGCCATCGAAACTGAGCTCGCCGCATCGACAGTCGCAGATTTAGCTCTGTGGAGTCTACCCTGTATCCATTCTCGAGCACGTACAAATTGCTCGCGAGTGACAGCAACGCGACGCACCCCTACGTCAATCGGCAACAAGATCAATGCTGCAAGCATCAATGCTTCCCAGATGTCGTGTGGAATTGTCTTTGGCGACCGGCGAGAAAACAAATCGACACTCTCGTCTGCGGAAAGCATTTGTCCCCCGGTCGTCGCACTCACTCGCGCAAGCAGATCCGCGTCTTGCGACCCAATGCTGAATTCAGGTGAATATGAGTTCACTGCGCCCGCAGTTACCCCCGCCTGTCCGTTATCCTCGGAAACGTTGACCAGATAAGTTCCGCGCGCAACAGCAGGAAAGACGCCTTCGTATTGACCGGCTGCCGTCTGATCGAGCGTAATGTCCAGGCTCGATAAATCCGGGCCGATGATTTGGGTTCTAAGGCGAAGATTGTTTTTCGATCCGCCTTCGGGGGTCGTCGCTTCGACAACAATGTGGCCCCGTCCGCCGGCGATTTCTATTCTTGGGGTCAAACCGCCTGCGGATTCGTGACGAAGCAGATCTCTGAGAGCCTGCGTCCAGAACTGACCGAACCCGGGCCAGTTCATCCAACCGGCTGCCCATCGAGGCTTCGCGTCCGATGTAAATGCGGCCGAACGGCCCAACCCGTACTGCCACACCGCGAACACCGGATCATTCTTGTCTGAGATTAGCGACGTTATTGCCGGCGAGTTGAGCGAGTCGCGCTCGGCCGTCCCGACATAGCCGCCGAGTTGCGGCGCCGAAGCCCAATCAACACCATTCGTCGCCTGCGCGGGCCGCACCAATCGCGGTGAAAACGGTTCTTCGATGATCGTAGAGCGCGACGCCAGCGCCGCCTCGCGAGTGAAAATGCGCGGTAGATTCTCCGGGCGGTTGGCGGCGTAAAACCTTCCGTCTCCAAGTTCGGCTAACATCGTCATCATCGGGATATCGGCATCGTCGCCCACGGCGACTGCGGTAATCGTGATTCCCGCGTCGCGAATCGCGCGCGCTATCCCGCGAAAATCCCCTCCCTCGCTCATTCCATCCGAAAGCACGATTATGTGCTTTATCTGCGCTTCGCTCGCCTTCAGCCACTCCTGCGCTGTCTTCAAACCAGGATATAGGTTCGTTCCGCCGACCGCTTGAATAGAGTCAATCTGTCGGATGATCGATTTCTTGTCTTCGACTTTGGTAATGTTCACAACCGGATATGCCTGGCTGTCGAAGGCGATAACTCCCACCGAGTCCCGATCTGATAAGAAATCGACGGTTGCCGCCGCGGCTTCACGAGTCATGTCAATCTTGACGCCGGCCATCGACCCGGACTTGTCGATCACCAGCACGAGGGCCAGGCTAGGCAGATGTTTCTTTTGACGCACGTCGAGCGAGACTGGCAGCGTCTCCTCGATGGCAGTCTTGTAATAGCCGCCAGGACCAAAGCTCTGCTCGCCGCCGATCATCAGGAACCCGCCGCCGAGATCTTTCACGTATGACTGAACCATTTTCATCTGGGCCGTCGTGAGCGCCGAAGCCGGCACATTGTCAAAGATCACCAAATCGTAGTTTTGAAAGCCGGCCAGCGTTGTGGGCGCCGCGACCCCCGCACGGATATCGGCCGCGAAGTTTCCATCCGCAAGCACTCGAACGATCCCAGCCGAAGGCCGATCATCGCCGTAAAGATAAAGGGTCCTCGGCGAACCCTCTACGATTGCAAACGCCTCGCGTGAGTTGTTCTGAACAAACGCGTCCGAACGGATTGCTTCCACCTCTGCCCGGAAGCTATAAAATCCCTTATGCTCCACTCGCTGCGGCAACATAAACACGTTTTCACCGGCCGCCACCACGTGAACGGTTCGCTCGCTGACAACCGAGTCGTTGCGATAGACCCGCAGCGTCGCATCGGCATCTCGAGTGCTGTCGATAGTGACTCTCAGATCGAATGCCTCACCTTCCGCCAGCTTTTCCGGGACTTCGAGATCGCGGATGGCTATTTCACCGCGCGACTGACCGCGTTCGGTGGTTGTGCCGATTGCTCGGGTGTAGACCTCTACGCCGGACGCTCGAAGCAGCTCGGCTTCCGCGGTAGAGCTTTCAAAATTCTCGTTACCGTCGGAGATCAACACCAAGCGAGCGGACGCGTCTTCGGGCGCTAGCGCGTGTGCGAGCCTGAAAGCGGCGGCGATGTTGGTGTAGTCACGAGCGGGGTCCGAGCTTATCTCGCTCATGCGCCAGTCACCGAGCGCTTCCTTGCGAGTAGGCGCCAGTTCAACAGAAGGCTCGCGTGCAAATGCAACGACGCCTACGTAGTCTCGCGGAGCGGCTTTGTCGATCTCCGAATTGATCAAATTGAGAATGTCCTGGCGATTGTCTTGATTGACGCTCGCCGACACGTCGACGAGAAACAACACGGCGATATCCCGCGAAGTCGTCCTGAATCGCACTCCCGCAAGAGCAAGTACTATCAGCGCCAGAAGCATGATCCGAGCGCCAGTGCCGAACCTGCGTCGGGTTGCCGATATATTTGAGAGACTGTTACGAGTAAGAAAAAGCGCGAGCGGTATCAACCCAAGGAGGAGAAGCGCCAACCGGTTGGTAAAGTCAACACGCATTGCGAATTTCGGTTGCGGAATGCGATGCCGAACCGCGGATCCTTATCAATCCGCAATCCGAAATCTGCAATTCGCAATCAGGCGATTCTCCTGTGATAAGCCCACCACTCGATCATCAACACCCCGAGTCCCAGCAGGGCGAGCCATCGCCACGCTTCGCGCTCTGAGCTAAACGACTCCATCTGCCCTCGGGTCTCGCCCGCGCGAGTTTTGATCGAATCAAGTGGCGCGGTGTTCGACTCTGTCTCGCTAAGCAAGCTCGCCGCAAAGGGCTGGGCCTCGGCAACCTCGTACAGCCCGGCCAGCAAAGTATCCGCGAACACAATTGAGCCCTCTCGCGAGTCAATCTGTCGTGAATCGCCGCGCGGCGTCGTCACCCGGGCGCTCGGGCCCGAAGTCTGGATCGTTGCCGGTTGACCAGTGCGCAGCGCGCGCTCCATTAACTGCGAGTCACGGCCCACAAGCCACGAAATCGCATTCGCAAGCAGGATGGGAAACTCGACCTTGAGTGGCAAGTCGCTTTGGGTCAGATCGAATCCGATCATAACGGTCCGGCGACGGCCGTCATCGCCCGCCCAGATCAGAGGATCGTTTCCTGCGATGACGATAGGCTTGAGCCACGAGGCCGTTTCGCGACCAGCTACGCTTTCGACGTGCAAATCTCCGTAACTCAGAAAGCTGTTGACCGGATGCGCTCGCTCGACCGAAGTGATCTCGGGTTGTTCGCGCCGGCTTGTCGTGCGCCACATCCCGGCAACGTCCGGCGGATTGATGGCGAGGACAGGACGGTTACTCTCTATAGGCCCTGCGTCGCTGACAAGACAGTCGTACTCGGCGACGTTTGTGAGGGCGCTTATTCGGCTTGCCGCTATATCGGTGTTCGCGGCCAGGGCCTCGATCATGAACGGATTCTCACTGATGACGCCGACGCGAATCGTTCGGGCGCTCGGTAGGAAAGCATAGGCGATATTATCGCTCGCAAGATCGTCATCAACATCCAGCGTCAATTCTGCCAACGCGCCGTCGCCAGGTACCGAGTCAAAAATCAAACCGCGTCTCTCGTTCGAGCCCAGGTCGAGAGTGCGCGCATCGATGAGCGTGCCTCCAACTTTCAACTCAACCCCAAGCGACCGAGCCCGGTCGCCGAAGTTTGTAATCGAAGCAAAGAGTTCGCGACGGCCGTCGCGGCTTGGCGAACGCGAGTTCATCGCTGTGATGCCGACGTTATCGGAGCGCCGGCCGACGCGAACGAAACGCACCGTGCCGGCATATGAATTCGAAATGTTCCCCGCCGAAGGTTCGTGCCCCTCTGTCGCGGCAACAACCGCTGAGCCGCCACCGTCGCTGATGATGACCACGCTTGCGTCGCGTTCGTGTCTGGCGATCTGTTCGGCCAACGTTAAGGCGTCCGCGAGGCCACCCGGTGCGTCTGTCTGTTCCACGAGGGAAATAGCCTGGCCCAGCGCTGCGCGGTCCGAAGTGAGCGGGCTACGCACCGTAACCCGAGCTGAGCTTTCGATAATTGACGCTCGATCGGCGCCGCCGAGGCCTTCGATCATTTCACGGGCAAGTTGTTTGGCGCGATCGAGCCGCGATCCGCCGTTCTCATCCCGTGCGCCCATGCTTGCAGTCGAGTCGATGATTATCACGGTGCTGCCGGAAGCGAGAGCGCGAGTCGTAATCAGCGGCCGCGCCAAGGCAAGCACCAGCGCGGCAAGGGCGAGGAGTTGAAGCAGAAGCAGCAGACTACGTCGCAGTTTTTTGAATGGAGCGTTTGCTTCTACTTCTTCCAGCGCGCTCGTCCACAAAAGAACGCTCGGAACGACGGTTCGCTTTCTCTTGAGTTTGAGCAGATAGAAGAAAACAATGATGCCGCCCAGCAGCAGCCACCACAGAGCGCTTGATGAAAGAAGTCTCATAGCGGAAAGCGGATTATAACCCATAGGTGAGAAGTCAGAAGTCAGAGGTCGGAGGTCGCCGATTTATTTGGAGTGCGCCGCCCTTATTTGGAGTGCGCCGCCCTTTTACGAATTGCGTGACGTTGCATGTGCGGCGGCGCTTTCGTAGTGTGGTGCTAAGCCGCAGAAAGCGTTGAAAGCTTGGAGGGCCCGGCTCGAGTCGGACAAAGCGCCGCCGCAAATGCAAGAGGCGCACAATTTCGAAAAAGGGCGGCGCACTCCAAATAAGGCCGACGCTCTTCAATAATTGCCTTCTGCTTCTGACCTCTGACTGGCTCTAGTTGCCCTCCCGAGCTACCATTTCAACATGCCGGAGGAAACCTCGTCAGCCACAGACCCTGTCGAGACTCTCGAGTCAACCGTCCAGGAGAACATCGTTTCTCCGCCTCGCGCCGCGGCCAGGACGAGGTTGGCCCAGAGCGCTTTCCTAGTCATGCTTTGCGTCTACACTGGGCTGGCGGTGCTTGCCAATCGATACGCTTATTTCGAGTGGGATCTCTCGCTGGCCCGCGGTATTCAATCGATATCACTTCCCGGTTTCGAAGAAGTCATGACCGCCGTATCGCTGTTGGGAAATAGCTGGATCGCGTGGCCGTTGGTTTTGCTGTGGGGCGCAGTGTTGATCCGGATTGGGCTTCGCCTGGAGGGTATGGTTTGCATGCTTGGGGCTGGGGCCGGATGGATTTTGAACCAACTGTTGAAGCTCGTGATCGGACGCCCCCGGCCCAGCGACACCCTGGTCAAAGTCGCCGGCACATTCCATTTCGAGAGTTTTCCTTCCGGTCACGTCGTCTTCTTCGTGGAGTTCTTTGGTCTCCTCTTCTTTTTTGCTTACGTTCTGCTCAAGAAAGGGCGGATTCGTCGCGCGGCGCTGATGACCGCCGGGCTGCTTATTGCTTCGGTAGGCGTTTCCAGGGTGTATCTGGGGGCGCATTGGCCAAGCGATGTGATGGGCGCGTATCTCGCCGGTGGTATCTGGCTTATGCTGATGATCGAGGTTTACCGCAGGATAAAAGCCAAGCGGCCAAACCCAAATTGAACGAAGCCGCAAGTCGATCTAATTCGACGGGCTCTTGAATCTCGCATCTTCGATTGGAACGTTGTGTTTGATCTCGGTCAGTCTGGTTATCACTTTCACCGGTCCTTCTGAGCGAACGACAAACGGCAGTTTGATTCCGTCGACATTCCGATAATCCTCGTAATAGTGTTGCACCGGCGTTTTTCCGTAGACCATATCCCGCCGCGACAACAGCCCGGTCTCAACATCGAAATAAAGCTTTTCGGGATTCCCGCTTTCCGGAGTTGCATCTACTACGTAGACTTCGCGGCCGCCGAGGCCTTCTCTTCCGACAACCGCGAGCCGCACATAGAGTCGGTCCAGTCTGATTTGCCGGTAAAAGTCAGATTCGCGCTGCGCACCCGCAAGCTCGGCGCCCTCCAAATACCGCAAGCCAGTTTCAGTCATGTTCATTGACCAGCCGGTGGTGCCGTCGTGGCCCCTTCCGGTAGCTCCCCGGTTTTCAGGAGCATCAAGCAACTCGACTCGCTTATTCGGAGCTTTTGCGTAAATCTCGACAGGGTGACGTATTCCACGAGTGGCATTCTCCCATTCACCCTTTTCGACCCGTGTCGTAAGCTTCAAGTGCGCTGAGCTGCCTCCCAACGCTTCGACGTATTTTCGTAAAACCTGTTCAACAGTCGGCAACGCTTTTGAGGAATCGGTTGTTTGCGGTAACCCAGGAAAAGCGCCAGGGAAAGGGAATGATGAGCTGATTGCGAGCGCCAGGATGATCGACTTCATGGCGTTAATCCTCCTTGACCATACTGCGATGTTAGTGCAGTAGACGAGGGTATCGTTTCATTAGCTGGAAGACTTAGTGATGGCGGAATTGCGAAGCGATCTCACCCAGCGTGTCTACGCCGCGGAGCGCCTCATCAAGAGTAGTAGCGGCGGACAGCGGGATTATCCGGTGAACACCTATCTCTTCATAACGATCGGCGACTTCTCGAGTGAGTCGCATCGGCGGAGTTACCGATATCTCGACGCCGCCCAACTCGGCGGGGCGCAGTCCGTCCGCAATATAGGCTTCAATCCATTCGAGACTGCGAGTCGTTGCTTCGATGTCTGTTAGAAACCCGAACCAGCCGTTTCCATAACGCGCCGCCCGTCTCGCGGCGCTACGACTCATCCCGCCAACAACGATGGGCGGATGAGGTCTTTGAACGGGTCGCGGCTGGGAGTCAATGCCCTCAAATGAAAAGAACCTGCCCTGGTACGCAGGTTTCTCCATTGTCCAAAGAGCCTTGACCGCCTCTATGGCTTCGTCGGTCACCGCGCCTCGATCTTCGAACGGAGCGGCAAGCGCGCGAAACTCCGGTTCGAGATAGCCCGCCCCCAAACCAAAAATCAGCCTGCCTTTAGACACCACATCGACAGAAGCAAGCTCTTTCGCCAGAACGAGAGGGTTGCGTTGGGGCAGGATGATCACCCCGGTTCCCAAACGTAGCCGCGTTGTGTGCGCGGCGATGTGACTGAGTGCCACCGCGGGGTCGAGAAACGGAGTTTGAGGATCGGACGGAGACGGAGCGACGCGAGGGTCAGGAAGCACGACGTGTTCACCGGTCCAGACCGATTCAATGCCCGCCGCCTCGGCGGCCGTGGCGATGCTGGTCATCGAATCAACGTTCCCGCATAAACCGAAGTTGATTCCAAACAATCCGATTTTCATTAAACGCTCCTGGTTGAGTCGCTTGTTTATCGCAGGGTTCGCCGGTCTAAGGGAGGATGTATTCGAGCTCGTAAAAATGTTTTCCATCCACGATATCGATCGTCATGTTGCCGGCGAGCTCAGAGAGCTCCCCGGTACCCGAATCCGGAACGACGGTGATGCTGAGTTCCGGTTCGCCCCGGGTCATAACGCCGTTGTGCTGGAGGGCGAAGGTACCGTTGCGGCCGTGCAGCGATCCATTCACCCGCTCCATCGCGACATAGCCGGCAGACCCCGGAACGTCCGTGCTTACTGCAAGCATCTGGCCTTTGCTGGTGCCCTCGAGATCCCCGTGGAATTGCTTGTCGAGAGCCATTCGGCCCACCGTCGGATCTCCGACTTTGTCGTCTGTCTGAGGGGCCATCTTTACATCAAACGTTCCCTTTGCGTGTTTCGTCACGTACTTCTCCTTTTGTACTTTTATCTTGGGTAGCTAGCGGAGCGAGCTTCAGGCGGCTCCACTGTTTTGCAGCACCTTCGCAGCAGCTTTTGCTTTGTGAAACTCGGTGTGCGCCAGCGGAGTCCTTCCCTCTTTGTCGCGAGCGTTGACATCAGCTCCATTGTCGATGAGCAACTGAGCGATCGATGCCTGGTTGGCGTGAGCGGCAGCGTGAAGCGGCGTGGTTCCCCAGTGGTCATTGTTGTTGTGAAGGTTCACATCGGCGCCGGCTTTCAACAGAAAAGCCACAACCGCTTGATGTCCCTTCCACGTAGCGCAGTGCAAGGCGGTTGAGCCGTCGGCATCGCGAGCATGAATCAAGTTAGGGTCCGATTCGAGCAGGACGGACAATTTCTGAGTGTTCCCGGTCTTCGCTGCTTTGATGAACTCTTTGTTCGGGTCGGGCATAAAAAGGAGTATAGGACCATAGGGTTTATAGGACCTATTGATTTTGTCATTCATGCCGCAGAGCCGTCATCGGATCGACTCTCGAAGCCCGCCGCGCCGGGATCCAACAAGCCAGGAACGCAACCGCGATCAGCAAAGCCGCCACTACGCCAAACGTCGCAAGGTCTGTCGTACTAACTTCAAATAACAGGCTCTCCATCAGTCGTGTGAGCGCGAGGGAACCCGCAACCCCGAGTGCGACTCCCAAAAGCGCCAGCACCATGCCTTGCCGGATCACCAGGGCCATCACCTCGCGACCCTTCGCACCCAGTGCCATTCGGATTCCTATCTCGTGGGTTCGTCTTGTCACCGAGTAAGACACCACTCCGTAGGTACCGACTGATGCAAGCACCAGCGCCAACGCAGCAAAGACTCCCAAAAGTAGTGTGCGGAAGCGAGGCACAGCGACGGACTGCGCTAGAAGCTGATCCATTGTTGCCAGCTTTGCGATCGGAATGTCTTTGTCCAACTCCCAGATCTGCGCTCGAATCGCCGGCAGCAGGTTGACTGGATTCATTTGGCCCCGAACTACCAGATACGTCGATCGCCAGGCGCTCTGGGCGAGGGGCATGTAGTAGGCGGGTTCCGGCTTGGCGTCGAGACCCGAATGCTTTACATCACCGACAACACCGACGATTTCCATCCACGGGTTGCGCGGCCGGTCCGCGCCGCCGATCCTGAATCGCTTTCCGATCGGGTTTTCATCTGGGATGTATCGCTCGGCCAGAGTCTGATTGATGATCACGACGAGCGGGGAGCCTTCCCTGTCGTTTTGGTCGAAACCCCGTCCTTGCAGGACCGGGATTCCAAGCGTCGTGAAAAACTCAGTGCTGGTAGACACGATCGGAACAATTGGTTCGGTCGTCCCTTCCGGCCACGGTTTGCCTTCGATTGAAAAACTGTCACTGACTTCGAGATGGTCCGGGGGAAGGCTGATGCTCAATCCAGCTGCTTCAACACCTCGGATAGACGATAGTCGCTCGATCAGTTGTTGGTAATAGCTGTTTACTTTTTCATCGCTGTCGTACCTTACCCTCGGCAGCGTCAGATGCATTGTTAAGATGTAATCGGGGTTGAATCCTGGATCGACGCTCTGCAGCTTCACAAAGCTTTTGATCATAAGACCAGCGCCGATCAACAGCACCAGCGAAAATGCTATCTCGGTTACTACGAGTGCGCTACGAATTCGCCGTCTCGCGGAGCCATCGACTCCGCGACCACCTTCTTTTAGAGCTTCGTTGAGATTGAGACGCGAGCTCTGAAGCGCGGGTGCGAGCCCGAATATGAGACCGCAAATCAGCGCAACCAGCACCGTGACCCCGAGCACCCGACCGTCAATACTGATCTCTTGCACACGCGGGAAATCATCTGGGCTCATTGCCGCCAGCGCCTGGACTCCCCAGATCGCCAACGGCAAGCCTGCTGCCGCTCCGACGGCCGCGAGCAAAACGCTCTCGGTCAGGAGTTGTCGAAGCAAACGACTTCGGCTGGCGCCCAGCGCGATGCGAACGGAAATCTCCTTCTCACGAGCCGTCGCGCGAGCAAGCAGTAAGTTCGCGATGTTTGCGCAGGCGATAAGCAACACAAAAAACACCGCTGCCATAAGCACAAGTAATGCGGGGCGTATCTTTCCCACTATTCGCTCAGACAACAGAACCGACGTCCACGTCCAGTCCCGGTTCGGGCTGTTAGTTTGATCCTGAACGCGTCGGGCAATCATATCCATTTCGTTGCGCGCACGCTCCGGCGTCGCCCTGGGACCAAGTCTTCCGAGGCCCCACATGTAGTACGGACCTCTGCGGGTTGGGGCCAATCTTTCAGCAGCCCACAGCTCGGTGTCTTTTTCGGGAAACCTGAACCCCGCCGGCATCACGCCGATGATTGTGAACGTGCGTCCGTTGAGCGTCAGGGGCTGATCCATCACGCTCGGATTTGAGCCAAGATGCCGCCGCCAGAAAGCGTCGCTTACAACCACTGTCTGAGCCGCGCCGGGGGTATCCTCTCCGGGCAGGAAGCCACGACCCAACGCCGGCTGAACGCCGATCGTTGAGAAGAAATCGGATGTGACCCACGCGCCTTCGATCTGCTCCGGGGCTTCGCTGCCGGTGTAGTTGAAACGGTTGGAGGAAAAGCCGGCGAAGCTTTCAAAAACCTGGTTCTGTGATTTCCAATCTAGAAAGTCTTGCGCGCACAGCGGTATTCTTCCCTGCGGGCCTTGTAAGCTGATTCCATGTACCATCATCAACCGGTCAGGCTCCGGATATGGAAGCGGACGCAATAGCACGCCGTTTACCACGCTGAAGATCGCAGTGTTGGCGCCGATACCAAGCGCAAGAGTGATAATCGCGATTACGGAAAACGCGGGATTCTTGCGCAGCGAACGCGCGCCGTAACGCAAGTCTTGCCATAGATCTGCGATCATGTTTGTTCTCCTTGTCCCCAGTACTACCGGATCCCGCGTCAACGGTCGTTCGACACGTCGTAGTTCGCGCTTCAAAAGTTCGCTGTCGCTCAACTCCGCGATAAGCACGCTTGTGGCCTGTTGACTGCTTGCGCCACCGGCCTGCAATTCTCTGTAACGATCCTCGAGATGCTGAGCCAACTCCTCTACGATCTCCTGCTCGCGCGTTGGCTCGAGTTTGAGATCTGCCAACCGTCGTTTGATTTCCAATTTCCAGTTCATGGTATAGGACCGATAGGACCTATAGGCCCTATATTGATTTCAGTCATTTAGCTTTTATTCATTCCGCAACGCCACCATCGGGTCGACTTTGGTCGCTCGACGCGCGGGTTGATAACACGCCAGCAGCGCGACTGCCAGAAGAAGCGCGGCGACACCCGCGAGAGTTGCGGGATCGATCGCGCTCACGCCGAACAAGAGATTTGACAGCACCCGCGACAACGCGACGGATGCAGCCAACCCGATCGACGCGCCGATTACCATCAGAACAAGTCCGCGACGCACGATCATCGTCAGCACGTCGCGGTCCTGCGCACCCAATGCTCTGCGAACGCCTATCTCATGTGTGCGTTCGGTTACGCTGTAGCTCATCACCCCGTAGATCCCTATCCCCGCAAGTAGCAACGCGATTCCAGCAAACAAACCTAGAAGCCAGGTCAGGAATCGCCTCGGAGCGATGGTCGCTGCCAGCCTTTCTTCAAGCGTTGCGATCTCATCAACCGGCACATTCGCATTGACCGCTCGAATCTCGTCTTTTATCACCGCTATCAGACTGGACGTGTCGACCCCGCTGGTTCGAACCGCCAATGTTGAGCGTGCCAGTGGCCGGCGCTCAAAAGGCGTGTACATCTTGATCCGCCCCAGAGCCTGGGAACCGTAGTTGCGCACGTCGCCTACGACGCCGATGATCTCGTGAGGGTTGGGACTGTCGTACTTTATGTGTTTGCCGACCGCGTCACCCTGCGGCCAGAATTGACGCGCCAATTGTTCGTCGATCAGTAGAACCCTCGCGCCTTGGGCTGTTTCTTGCGACGTAAATGAGCGTCCTTGTTTTATCGGAATGCCCATCGTCTTAAAGTAATCGGTTGAGACGATGCCCCAATCCACGTTGATCAATTCTCCCGGTTTGATTTTCAGATACTCGCCGTTGACCTCAGGATTAATGTCGTTCTGCCAACCGGGCTCCAAACCGGGCAGGTCGTCGTTAAACACACACGCTGCTTCGACTCCAGGAAGCGCGCCAACTCGCTCGAGTACTTGTGAATAAAACTGCTTTAGCTGCGGCAAACCCGAATAAGCCTGGCGGGGCAGCACTTGCATAGTCACGACGTTCTGGGAGTTGAACCCCGGATCTGAAC
This sequence comes from Blastocatellia bacterium, assembly GCA_035649735.1. Lineage (GTDB taxonomy): Bacteria > Acidobacteriota > Blastocatellia > UBA7656 > UBA7656 > Onstottus_A. The sequence goes on from DASRIZ010000182.1 coordinate 17,077, forward strand.
CGAGAATTCGCGCGAGGCTTTTGATCAGCAACCCCGAACCAACCAGCAGCAACATCGCAAGCGCTATCTCTGCGACGACCAGCGCGCTTCGCAGCCTACCGGAACGCGTGTCGGCGCTGGTTCTGCCGCCTTCTTTTAGCGTTTCGTTTAAATCGGTCTTTGCGCTCTGCCACGCCGGCGCGATGCCAAAAACAAGGCCGGTCAAAACAGAGATCCCCAACGTAAACCCGAGCACCTCCCAGCCTATTGCAACTCCGGACATTCGCGGCAGATTCTGCGGAGCAAATCGCACCAGCAGATCGACGCACCATCGTGCGAGCAACAAGCTCAGTGCGCCTCCTACTATTGCGAGCATCAAGCTCTCGACTAGCAATTGCCGCAGGATTCTCGCGCGGCTTGCTCCCATCGCCGCGCGAATCGCAAACTCTTTTCTCCGGGTCGCCGCGCGCGCGAGCAGCAGATTGGCTACGTTTGAGCAGGCTATCAACAACACAAGCCCTACTGCCGCGAACAACAGCAGCAACGACTGTCGCAGGTCGCCGACGATGCTCTCCTGCAGCGTCACAACGCGAATCGTGTTTCCACCGTTGTGCATCGGATAGTCGCCGATTAGTTGCTCTTCGATGGACTTCATGTCGGCACGCGCCTGCTCGATGGTTACATCCGGTTTGAGGCGGCCGATCACGTACCCGCCGATACGATCCGAGCGGCTGAACCAGCCGCTGCCGGGTTCGGCTGCCTGCTCGGTAGAAATCCAGAGGTCCGGCGGCCCTTGATGCTGAAATCCGGGTGGCATTACTCCGACTATGTTGAATTGCTGATTGTCGAGGGTGATCGCCTTGCCTACGATGTCGGGGTCGCCGCCGAACTGCGATTGCCAGTACGCGTGGCTGATCACCGTCACGCGGGGAGCTCCGAATGAGTCCAGTTCTAGATTGAAGTCGCGGCCAAGCATCGGCAGTGCGCGCATCACACGAAAATAGTCCGCCGACACCATACGAGTGTTGACGGCCTGGGCTTCTGCGCCGCCAGTCATCGTCAT
>DASRIZ010000183.1:0-3381 GCA_035649735.1 Blastocatellia bacterium
ACGGCTTTCACATGAGCAGCTTTGCTGATTCGCAACCCGCGCCTGAGGTAGGATCTTCTAATTTTATTGCTTCTTGTGTCGGCGTTCTTTTCATTGCCACTGCTAGAGCAAAACCGAATCACGTTACTATGCAATCCGCCGTAAATATTGGGGGACACATCATGAAATCCGCTATTGTCAAACGCTCCATCGTTATTGATGGACACAAGACTAGCGTCAGCCTCGAAGATGCATTCTGGAGCAGCCTAAAGGATATCGCGCGTACCGAAGGTGTACCGGTATCGAAGATGGTCACGGACATTGATAAGACGCGCGAACACTGCAACCTATCCTGCGCAATTCGCCTCTTCGTACTTGAACAGGTCCGCACGAAGGCTCTCGCCCACCCGAGCGGCAAAGGTGCAAGTAGCATCGACACCAGTGCAATGATTATTGGATAGGAGCTCTTTCGCGCTTCAAATTGACGGATGCCGCGCCAACGCAATAATGTGCGGCCATCTCGGGCTTGAAGGAATTGTCTCAAAGAAACTCGATGCGCCGTATCGCTCAGGCCGCACGAAAAGTTGGATCAAAGTCAAAAATCCGAAATCCCCGGCTGCCACCCGGGCTATTGATGGTACGTTCTGAGTACACGCCGATGAGTGTTGTTAGACGTAACTCGGGACGGCCATTTTAGCGTAAGCCACCAAGGCAAAGCACGCCAGCAAGAACAGGAAGACGATGGCCACGAATGCAACGGCTCTTTGTGCCAGGGTCATATCCATTTCAAACGCCTAATCCGGGGCAACATTCTTCCTGGCTGCGAGAGACACAACACATAATTCGCTTTCGTCGAGTGCAGCGGTGCTTAGACACCGAGTGCAAAGTTTTCGCGATTAACGGTTAAATGGTGAATCCAGCTTTGGCTTGAGAAGATTAAAATGGCCTTTGGATCATTTGAGCTTCGCGAATATCCCGGCGCGAGATTGTTCGCCCGTCATGCTCGGTGATAGGTCCGAGAGTGGCCGACGGAACGTTTGAGGTTGGACAGGGCCCGATGCCGACCTCGTTGAAGGGTCGGGCAGCGCCGCTTGGCGAGCGCACGCTGCCCTAGCCGGTTTTCGCAAGGCTTAGGATCAGCGACCCGCGCATGATCTTCGCCCGCACCGACTATGAGTGAGCAGATCGCCAGGCGTCCCGCCAAGCGAACAGGAAACAATTACGTTGCTCGCTTGTGTCCAGCTGGCAAGATGTCGATCGCCACTTTACCGGCCGTCTCTGCTGGAGCCTTCGCCGCAACACGAAAGCAAAAATCCGGTCAGTGGATGACGAGCGAACTCCCGTAGACGGTCATCTGTGAGCCCGTAGTGATGCCGGATTTCAAGACGATGCGCAGGGAATAAAAATTTTTGTTAAAATCGATAATAGAGCTCCCCTGGCATAAGTTGACCTCCGTTGTGATTGTAGAGGAACCTTTGGACTGGATTCCGCATTTGCTTATTGTTTCAGCTCCTGTTGCCTTCGAAGTTTCGACGAGTTCAGAAGTCACAACTCCTCCCCTTAGAATAACCGCCGCTATTGCGTTTACGTCTTCGGTCGAGCTCTGGCCGGTCGAGCTCTGTGCGCGCGCAAGCGGGGGCAAGACGAAACCGCCACCCATGTAGGTTATTTCGATGGAGTTAAATCTCCGGGCTTAGTCGTGATCGCGCAATTGAGCGTAACAGTAACGCCCGCCGCAGCTGTAACCGCAACTGGTGTGACCGAAAGACCGGACGTGCTTACTGGTACGCAGGCTGTGGCGCTTGTAGACCATACGGTCACATCGGCGCGCGCCGTAGATGAATGAAAGCTCATCCACGTCGCAGCAACGAGGACCACTCCCATTAAACGCATCGATTGCATAGTTCGATAACTGTCCATAGGTCGCTCCCGCTAAAAATCGTTGAACCTTAGCAGTGCGGAAAAATTATCCGACGGGAAACCAATTAATTCGGTCCTAGTTCGTGTCAGCAGGTCATAAAGGTATTGGGGTGAGTGGTCCATGTTTAACCCGTTGCGGTTTCCCAAACCGGCGAGGCAACCGGGATGGCATCATCTAGGGCTTTACGGAATCGGCCGGAGCAGTGCTCAAATGGATCTGCATCTCACAGAATTTCAGTGATCGACGGGCCCGTGCGGCCCATTCCGATTGGCATTCGTTAGCGAGATAGCGGCGCCAGTAATCGGCAGCTTCTGCGTACTCATTTTTTCGCTGGAGGAGTAATGCGAGATTGAATATTGCATCGGCGTAATCAGGGGCGACTCGCAGTGCTGTGCGCAAGCACTCAATGGCAGCCTCAGAGCGCCCCTGCTCGTCCAGCAAGTCGCTCAAATTGTACCAAGCCTCCACGAATGTCGGATCAGCTCGGGTCGCGGCTCGCAATGCCGCCTCGGCTTCAACATTGCGGGCAACGGTACGAAGTAAATTTCCAAGATTGAACGGCGCGGATGCGTCGGTCGGGTCGCTCTTCATCAGGATGCGGTAGAGGCGCTCGGCTCCCGCAATGTCTCCATTTTCCTCAGCCAACAGCGCCTGCCCAAAGAGTTCAACGGGAGTGTATTGAGATTCACCGATGGCAAGGACGAATTGGCCGTTTTTGTCAGTGCGGCCCCCAGCTTGTTCGACTTCGAGCTTGTGGTGAGGTCCTGGATGGAAACGCACATTGGCTAAGCCAACATAAGGCATCCATTTCCTGATCTGGCTCACGCCACGAATGATTTCGGACAACGGAACTCCGCCCGCAAATAACTTGGCGATCTGACGGGCGCTCGCCAGGTCACGAAAGCCAAACCGACCGCCGCGTTCGTCCAGCAAACCGAACTGCACGAGTTCTTGAATCGTGTTGCTGGACAGATCGCTTAAGGCAGCAATTTCATCAATCGAATAGGTCTTGTGGACGCTGTCTGGCACGGCCTTCCCGATCCATTCGAGAAAGCGGCGCTCGCTTGCTACTGGAATGCCATAGGCGGTTGCGCGGCTGAGCTTGTTCGAGGGGCGACCATCATCCAGCAAAGGCCACCCAAGCTCGCCAACAATGAGCAATTTCGTGCGCTTCGTAATCCATCGGCTGGGCATCCCGCCATGTTGGCGCACAACCTTGAAGGCTTCATCGCGCGTCATGCAGGCGAGACGGCCGGTGAAGGCGACAGCGTCCTTGAGTGCTGAACTATCCAATTCAACAGCCGTCACTTGTGACCACCCGCTCGGGTGACGGGTCATAAACTCCACGCCAGCACCAGTAGTTGGGCCCCTATAAGCCCACAGGCCACGCTTACCGCTAAGGCCACGGTCCCAGCGATCATATCGATGGTGTATTGGCTCATGCGTAACCGCCCAAGATTACGGTCGAATCACTTCTGCCC
>DASRIZ010000184.1:0-4059 GCA_035649735.1 Blastocatellia bacterium
TGAACACGTCATCGGTACGATTGATGTCGAAAGCGAATATCGGAACGCGTTCGATCAGAACACTCAAACAGTCCTGGAGGAGTGCGCGAAAATTATCGGCCCGCTGTGGCAGCGATGAGGCTTTGCGATAGTCAGCTGAGAATTTCTCTTTGAAAACTGGTGCTCGTGGACAAGTTCCTCGGCGCGATCAACGCTGGAACTCGAGGCCTGAGATTGCCTGGCAGTCACGGGCGACGCGAACGCCGATCGCGTCAACGGCAACTTGTCGCCTTGCCTAGTAGTGGCGATGTCAGCGGAGAGTAACACTAGTCCAATTGCGCGAAGAATCCCTGATAGCCGCATTCGCACCTTCACATGAGCGCAATTCAGTTTCTATCCGGATTAGTCCGCACAAGCTGCAGATGCTCGCCTTACGTCCGCTCGCCTCGTGAATCTATCAAGCAGCGATGCAGCCGGGAACCAGCGAGAGCGCTGTCTCAACGATTCGTCGTTGCCAAACGCCTCAGCCACCACACCAGGGGCGAGATCGCGATTGCCCGAACCACAACGTAAACCGAAACCAGAACAGCCGCTTGAATTTCGTGGTAAATCACCTCCACTACAACAAGAGCAAGCGCGGGGTTACCTAGAGCCGCCGCTGCAGCAATCGCCTTTTGCTCAGCGAGGTTCGGACGAGCCGCCCAAAATCCGAGAGCCGCATCACCGGCAGTGATGACTACTATTGCGGCAATCGCCGACGGTGGCACACGGAGGAGGAGCGGGAATCCCTGACTGAGAATGACTGCAACACTGGCGCCGGTCCCGACCAGATCAACGTAATCACTAGCTCTCGCCAAAACTGCCGCCTTATTGATCGATCTTTTGTGCACCAGAAAGCCAAGCAGAATAGGAAGAAAGACCGTGGGCACGAGCACGATCAGCACTTCTCCAGGTTGAACAGTCAGGTCCACGGAGTGGAACCTGCTCAGGAGTCGCGTCCAATAGGGAATCAGGAAAGGCTCAGTCGCTGTCGTGAGAACGAGTGCAACAAAGGCCGTCTTAGTCGAACTGCGGGCGATGCGCACGAAGGTCAGTAACGACGGCGTGCCGGGACAAACGGACATCAAGAGCAGCAGTGTCGCGCTCGTGCCCACCACTCCAAATACGTATATCACCAGCAGCGTAAACAGCGGTATGAGCAGCCATACGACTGCGAATGTACGCAAGAACAGTCTGGGATGTTCTCTGACTCTACGGAGCGCTCCCGGCCCCAGCCGGAGCGCTGCACCAAACATCGTAGCGAAGGTCGCGACGCCTGAAAGCAGTATCAAAACGTCGAACAAAGAATCCACGTCTCTCCCTCCAACGTCTGGTCCCGCGAAGCACCCCCGAAAAATACACGTAGCTTCGTGTCAGGTTAAACATTCTGACCTGCAAGTTGATTGCAATATGCGTTGCGCTCAGCAACCGGGAAACCATCAACGGTTGTGACTTGCCGAATCACCCTCTCGCAGCGTCTTCTCTTTCAAACGGAACGATCGACATATGCCGTTAGAAAGCCCTCGACACCCCACGCAAGGTATGGCCCTACCATTCTTTGATCGATGAAACGCCCGTAACAAAACCATCTTTCTTGCGAGGAAATACGGATCGGACGCTGCGTTTCGTGATTCGTAAACTCTAGGTCGGCGGCAAAAGATACTGAGTTGCGATCAACACAAAGGCTACTCCTCTGAAAAAAGTTATAACCGTTAAGGAATTCCGCCAACACGGGAGGGCTTTGCGCGTAACCGTGAAACGTTCCGCGCTCGGTACCGGGCTGGACTTCGACCGAGATCCGGTGGAGATCCTTAAGGGCCAGAACAGAGTACGAATTCGGGAACTGGTACCGGTTCGGATGGGGCGGATGGCGCAGTCGCCGTTCGCCTTCTACCGAGGTGCAGCGGCCATCATGGCGCACGACCTCGCGACTACACCGATCACCGGGATCACCGTGCAGGCGTGCGGCGATGCGCATCTATCGAACTTTGGTTTGTTCGCGTCCCCCGAACGTAAGCTGATTTTCGATCTCAATGATTTCGACGAGACGCTGCCGGGCCCGTGGGAATGGGACGTCGAGCGGCTGTTTGCAAGTCTGGCGATTGCAGCGCAGGCCAATGGTCTGAGTGATGCAATGGCCGGTGATGTAGTTGCCACCGCAGCGGCTGAGTACAGGGAGTCGATTGCCCGCCTGGTCGGGACCGGGGCAATGAGCCGCTTCCACATGATGCTTACGGCGGACGCGTTAATGCGTCGGTTGCTGGCGCGGGCACGGAAACCTGGACGAGGTGGGATGGTCAAGCGGCTGCGGAAAGCGGTCGAGAAGGCTCGGCTGCGGACCTCCGAACAGGCACTGGCGAAGTTATCGGTAACGGGTGCGAGCGGGACACCGCGGATTGTGGAACAGCCGCCGCTGATCATTCACCGTGACCGTGTGCCGGACGATGTCCGCGGGATTCTTCGTAATTACCGGGCGAGTGCCCATCACGACGTCAATGCGCTGCTCGAACACTTTACCCTGGTGGACTTCGCACTGAAGGTGGTGGGGGTTGGCAGCGTGGGGACGCACTGTTACATCGCACTGGTAATGTGCGCCACAGCGGAACCGTTGTTCTTGCAGATCAAGCAGGCCACGGCGTCCGTGCTTGAGCCCTACACTCGACGCAGCGTTTTTCGGCACCATGGCCGCCGCGTGGTGGCGGGGCAGCAGATCATGCAGGCTGCATCTGACCCATTTTTGGGCTGGGCGGCTTCCGGCAATCATTACTTCTACGTGCGTCAGTTCCGCGATATGAAGGGATCGATCGACGTTGAGAAACTCAATGCAGCCGGTCTCACGGAATACGCTCGGCTTTGCGGAGCTGTTCTGGCCCGCGCTCACGCGCAGACCTCGGAGCCGGCGATGATCGCGGGGTATCTCGGTGCAGGTTCGTCATTCGTTGCGGCCATGGTGAATTTCGCCCTTGCCTACGCGAAACAGAACGAAACGGATCATGCGGCATTGCTCGCCGCGATCAAAAACGGCCGCGTTCCCGCCGTTCGTGGAGTCTGAGCTGCCATCTTCTCGAAAGTAGTGTGCTGTCATCCATCCGCGATAACCCTGAGACAGGTCGGCGGGATTGCGCGAGATATAATAGGGGTATGCAAATAAAGCGCATCGTCCAAGGTTCAGGCGAGGCTCATCGACAGCTTGGGAAAATCCGCGCTTTCCTTTACATCGGCGCCGCAATGTTTGTGGCCATAGTTGTCTACTTTTGGAATCATTAGAGGTAATCCTTCCGGCACCTCAACGATTTGTCAGGTTAACCCTACCATTCCTTTGATAAGGGCTCTGGATTGCATAACCGCTTTCTTTTTCGGAGGCGAGCTGTGCACGGTCGCCACCGGGAGCGGTAGTGTCGCATGTTCCGCCATCGCCTCCGCGGCTTTGGCTCCATGAGGCACTCTTTCAGAGCTCATCCAAATGAGCCTGCCTGTTGGCGGAAGGGTGATGGAACAGAAAGCATACGAAGCGCTGCAGCAGAGTGGGGCATTGGAATCGCTCACTTGGGGGAAAGGACTTGTTGCAGCGGCCGTATTCCTGGTTGCTTTACTCATAGCGAAGCTCTGCGGCCATCTGGTTCGACGTGCTCTCGGCAAGCGAAGCAGCGGCGCCGCCTTCACTTTGAGTAAGCTGCTCACCTACTGCCTGGTTTTTGCTGGCTTCCTGACCGCTCTCGGTGTACTAGGCCTGCCAATCGCTTCGTTGCTGCTGACTTCAACTGCGCTTCTCGTCGCTCTGGGGGTCAGTTTACAGCACATCGCCCGCGACTTCGTCTCCGGCGTCGTCATCCTATTGGAAGGGGCGATTCGAAAAAACGACATTGTCACGTTTGGTGAAACAATGGGAACGGTGCAGGAGATCGGGCTACGGTCAACGCAGGTCCTGACGCGTGACGGGACGATGCTGGTTGTGCCTAACCACCTCCTGACGGTGACCGAGGTTTCTAACCACTCGAGCCCGCATAAGAGGGCCATGCTGAACGTGCAACTCCCCGTCGG